>QNAU01000048.1 GCA_003641545.1 Thermotoga sp. | reverse complement strand
TGTTCTTTCAGTTTTTCCCTTTCCTTCCTCGCCAACCGCGGTTACCTCTATCATCTTCTTTGATCCTATTCCGAAAAATCCTCCCTTTCTGATCTGCCGAGTTTGAAGTATCACCGCATCCTCCCCGAGCTCTTTCTTTATCATGAACATGGCATCTTTTATGTTCTCAACAACGTACTTTTTGATCTTCACAAGCTCACCATCCCATCGACGCTCAACTTGGCATCTTCCGCTATTTCTTCATAGGATACCACGCTCACGAGTGGTAAGTAAGGTTCGATCAGCCTCTTGAAGTAAGGTCTTATGGCACCCGAGCAGACCACGACGGGTATGTATCCTTTCTTCATCTGGTTTTCTAAAAGTTTCGACATCTCTTCCATCATCCTTTTGAGAAGATCAGGATTGATCGATATGTATCTTTCCTCTCCCTCACCTTTCAAAGAATCGATCATGTTTCTCTCCAACGAGGGATCCAAACCGATCGCGTGTATCACACCATCTTCGGATTTGACGGAATTCGATATTTGCCTCTTCAGCGCTCTCCTGACGTATTCGGTCAGAACGATCGGATCAGCCGTTTTTTCCGAATACTCTATCAAGGTTTCGAATATCAAGGGCAGATTCCTTATCGATACACGTTCTTTGAGAAGATTCTGTAATACCTTCTTCACCTCATGTGGTTTCATGAGATTCGGTATCAGTTCATCGACGAGGCTTGGAAATTTCTCCTTCATTCCGTTCACGAGAAGATCGAACTCTCTCCTTCCGAGAATCTCGTGCGCGTGTTTCACGAGAACTTCCGAAAGATGGGTTGCGAAGACTGTTGGTGGATCGACGACGGTGTATCCTTTCTCTATGGCTTCATCCCTCATGGATTCGTCTATCCAATACGCTTCAAGTCCGAAAGCTGGTTCTCTCGTCTCTATTCCCTTCAACTTCTCCTTCGCATTCCCAGGATTCATAGCCAGAAGTTTGTTCGGCATCAATTCATATCTTGCAACTTCCACACCTTTTATCTTTATCACGTATTCGTTGGGTTTCAACAAAACACTGTCTCTGATCCTGATCGGTGTTATCACCAATCCGTATTCGTAAGCTATCTGCTTTCTCACCATCGTTATTCTCTCCAAAAGATCCCCCCCTTGGGATGGATCAGCCAAGGGGATCAATCCGTATCCTATTTCAACTTCGACTGTATCCGCCTGTATGATTTCTGATACCTCCTCAGGAGTCGTCATGGGTGGGGTGGGTGGAACCTTGGGTTTCTCAGGTGGGGCTCCTTCAGTTTCGATGGGAACACCTTCCGGGGTGACAGGTTTTGCGAATCTGCTCGTCATGAAGAACAACACGATGAGTAGAACACCAACCAGAAGAGTTATGAAGGTCGGAAGGGGTGTGAAGATGGATAGAAACACCAAAACTGCACCAGTCAGGAGCATGACCTTCGATTCCCTACTGAGTTCCTTTATCATCGATGTCCCGAGATCCATTTCAGAAGCTGCTCTGGATACTATTATACCCGTCGCCGTCGATATCAAAAGAGCGGGTATTTGATTCACGAGGCCATCTCCAACGGTCAGCAGAGTATATATCTGCGCGGCTTCCTGAAGACTCATTCGATGTTTCAGAGCACCTATTATCAGACCACCTATTATGTTGACGAAGACGATGATTATACTGGCTATCGCATCGCCTCGGACGAACTTACTCGCGCCATCCATGGCCCCATAAAAATCCGCCTCTCTTCTTATCTCCTCTCTTCTTCTCTTCGCCTCTTCCTCTGTTATCAAGCCAGCGTTGTAATCTGCATCCACACTCATCTGCTTTCCAGGCATGGCATCCAAGGTGAAACGCGCGGCAACTTCTGCTATCCTTTCCGCACCTCTCGTTATCACTATGAACTGCACGATCACGAGAATTATGAATATTATCAATCCAACGATGTAATCTCCCCTGACGACGAAATTCCCGAATGTCAGGATGACCTTACCGGAGAAGTTCTTCCCTTGAAGCAGTATCAACCTCGTTGAGGTTATGTTCAAAGCCAACCTGAAGATCGTCATCACGAGTAGGATGGTCGGGAACGAAGAAAGTTCCAAAGCATTTCTGACGTACATGGTCGAAAGTATTATTATTATGGAAAGGGTGAGGTTCAATATCTGCAGAAAATCCAGCATAGCTGTTGGGACTGGTAATATCATCAGAAGCACGATACTGAGTATCGTCAAAGCTACAGCTACATCCATGTATTTCACACCTTCACCCCCTTCAGGGTGTAAACATACGCTATTATCTCAGCCACCGCTCTGTAAAGCGATTCCGGTATTTCATCTCCTATCTCCGTGGTTTCGTATATCATCCTAGCAACCGGTGGATTCCTGACCACGGGCACATCGTTTTCTCTGGCAATCTCGACTATTCTCTTGGCTGTATCACCCGCACCTTTGGCTATCAACACGGGGGCTTCCATATTTTCAACCTCGTATTTCAAGGCAACTGCTACGTGAACCGGGTTCGTTATGACGACGGTGGCTTCCGGAACTCTCTGTATCATCCTTCTTCTCATGATCTCCATCATAAGTTGCCTCTGTCTCCGCTTGACCTCCGGATTTCCTTCGACCTCCTTGTATTCCTCCTTCAGTTCCTGTCTCGTCATCATTATACTCTTTTCGTATTCCCACCTCTGGTAGAGATAATCCACCACGCCAAGTGCAAGAAGTGCTATACCGCATCTCAATCCAACCTGAAAGAGAATGTTCAGCATCTTCAAACTGGATTGTTCCACGGTCAACAGGGGCATCAGAACCAAATGATCCCATTCGCCTTTCAAAACGGTGTAAGCCACCACACCGAGTATCACCAATTTCACCGCATTTTTTAGAAGCTCGACGAGAGATCTGAGAGAGAACATACGTTTGAATCCCTGAACAGGATTCAACCTCGAGAAATCCAACCTCAGAACTTTCGGTGCGAAGAGAAAGCGTGTTTGAACGAGCCCAACCAAGAGAGATACACCGAGAGGTATCGAAAATGCCAAACCGATGGGTACGGCAAATCTTTCCATCAATCCTTTCATCTGGCTCATGAAACTGCTCAGGGTTATTTCCGCTCTTTCTGGAAAACTGAGGAAATAATTGAAACCTTCCACCATGGACATGTAGATCAACTTCACCGCAAAATACAGAGCTAAAATAGCCGAGAGGAAGGCGAAGGACAAGTTCAAATCCCTCGAATATGCCACTCTTCCCTCTTCGCGTGCTTTTCTCCTTCTACGAGGTGTCGCCCTCTCAGTTCTGTCTGGATCCCTCTGAAAGAGGTCGAGTTCTATCTTGATCCTCAGATTCATCTCAGGTGTGTCAATAATTCCCTCACCTCCCCAATTATGGAGAAGGAGAGCTTGGTTATGGCATCCGCAAGGATGGGGAATACCCCGGCGAACAACACCAATCCAACCAGTATCTTCACCGGAAGACCTATCATGAATATGTTCATCTGGGGCATCAATTTCGACAGTATTCCAAGGATGAAACTCACGACCACCATGAACACAACCAAGGGCATCCCAAATCTCAGCCCTATTCTGAAGATCTGTGACCCAATTCTCGCTATGTTTTCAAATGTTGAAAAATTTATATCTGTGAAATTTATGGGTATATCGTCGAAACTTTTCAATATTGCTATCAATATCATGTTCGGTCCCTTCATGAGGGTGAATATGTACACAGCCATCAGGTAGGTGAATTGAGACACGAGAGGTGTCTGAGTCATGGTCTGAGGATCGAAGACTTCTGCAACACCGAATCCAAGTTGGATACCGAATATTTCTCCCATATGTGCCACAGCGGTTAGGAGGGCGTTCGCTATCAAACCCGCAAGCAATCCAACGATGAAGTTGGAAAGGCTCATAAGAAATATCTCGATGATGGGTGTGTCAAGTGGGATGAAGGATTCTATCGATGGCGTTACAAGCCAAGATAGAAACAGAATGATCAATATTTTCACGATCGCCGGTATGAACGCGGTGCTGAACAGCGGTCCCACGATGAACAAACCGGATATTCTTGAAATGACCAAGCACCAAACGAGAAATTTGTTCTCCAAAAAATTTACAACATCGTGTGGCATCTCATCCACCCGCTCAAATCATGTTGAAGAAATGGGTGAGAAGTTCGTGAAGGTAGTCCACCAATTTCTGTATCATCCATCCGCCTAAGAACATGAGGGTCAGAAAAACGACGAAAATCTTCGATACGAATGTGATGGTTTGCTCATTTATCTGTGTCACCGCTTGGAATATGGCTATTATCAAGCCGACAACCATGCTTATCAAAAGAACAGGAGTGACAACAGATAAAAGAACGGTTATACCTCTAACCATCACATCAAGAAAGACCTCGGATGTTATCTCAAACACCCCCGCCTTCCAGATTTATCATCTCATCCCTGCTTGAATTCTACCACAAATGGGGTCAATCGATGTTTATGTTTTCCATCTTTGCATACTCTTCCAGAAGCTTCCTTTCCTTGGAACTCACCCTCTTCGGTATTTCGATTTTAACTATCACGTAGAGGTTACCACGTTTACCCGTTCTCATGTTCGGCAATCCTTTACCTTTCAACCTGAAGACCGTGTCAGGTTGCGTTCCAGGAGGGATTTTAAAGGGTTGAGGACCTTCGAGTGTGGGAACAACGACGGTGGAACCCAATATGGCTTGAACGAAATTCACCTTTATCTCTGTATATACATCATCCCCTTCTCTTCTGAAACGGGGATCGTCTCTGACCTTGACCGTTATATAGAGATCTCCGTATGGGCCTCCATCCGTTCCACAGTGTCCACCGTTTGCAACTCTCAATCTTGCCCCATCCTCCACACCTGGAGGTATCTTGACCTTTATCCTCCTCTTTCTGAGTATGTAGCCTATTCCACCACAAACCCTACACCTTTTCTCCACTATCTTTCCTGTTCCTCCGCATGTCGGGCATGTGTAGGTATTTATGAATGTTCCAAAGAACGTCCTCTGCTCCTCCCTTATTACCCCCGTTCCTCCACATCTCGGGCATGTCCTAAAAGAAACACCTCCATCTGCCCCAGTCCCTCCACATGCATCACACACTTCACGCCTTTCGTATTCTATTGGGACCTCCTTCCCGGTGAGAACATCCGACAGTTCTATCGTTATCACCATGTTTATATCCTCACCAGGTTTGGGAGTTCTTCTCTCCTCGGTTCGTGCCCCTGGTCTTCTACCGAAAAACATATCGAATATATCCTCGAAATCCCCAAAGAGATCTTCAAAAATGGTTTTCCCACTTCCAGTATGACCGGAAGTAGATGTGCTGAACGGATGTTCACCAACGTATCCAAACTGATCATATTGAGCTCGCTTTTCCGGATCACTCAAAACTTCGTAAGCTTCTGTTATTTCTTTGAATTTTTTCTCAGCTTCTTCACGATTCTCGGGATGAAGATCCGGATGCCATTTCTTAACCAGATTTCTGTATGCCTTTCTTATTTCCTCCTGTGTCGCATTCCTTGGAACACCGAGTATTTCATAGTAGTCCTTCTTCGGTGCCACTCCTCATTCACCACCTCTGCTTTCCTTTCCGTCATCGGCACCACCGACGTTGGGTTTCACAGCCACCTTGACTTTGGCAGGTTTGAGAACCTTCGAGTGAAATTTGTATCCTCCTTCTATCTCCTCCAAGATCGTGAATTCTTCGTGTTCGTCGCTCTCCACCTTTTCCACAACCTCATGTTCAAAGGGATCGAATTTCAATCCCTCCACCTTTATCTTGACCAATCCTTCATTTTCAAGAATGTTCCACAATTTTTTGTATATCAACCTCACCCCTTCAACGAAAGCCATCAACGATTTCTCATCCTCGGTGTTCAGATTCGAGAATGCCCTCTCAAAGTCGTCCAAAACCGGGAGCAGTTTCTCTATGATGTATTCGGTGGCATTCCTCATTATATCTCTTTTTTCTTTGGATACGATGTTCTTGTAATTTTCAAACTCCGCTTTCAATCTCTTGGTGTAATTCTCCAGCTCCTTGTATTTCTTCTCCAATTCTTCCAATTCTTTTTTCAACTTTTCCAACTCTTCTGTTTTGTTCTCCTTTACCTTTTTTTCCTCCATCTTCTCACCTCCTCATGCTGAGTTTTGTCAAAAACTCCGTCAACCTGTTCGATATGTACACTAAGGTTTTCACGACCTTCTCATAATCGGTATATTTTGAAGTTATGACCGCGATTCTGCCAACATTCCTATCGAAAACTTTGTAAGTATCTATAAAGGTTGAAAATTCTCTCAGATCCTTGTTTTTATGTTCCTCCCCTATGATCACCATCACGCCATTTTCCGATCTATCCAATGAATAGATCTCGTTCAGAAGTTCCTTCGTGGTCTCCTCATCCTCGAGAATTCTCATCAGCTTCCTCACCGCATCGAAAGACAACAGATCGTTGTTTATTATCCTCTGGAAACCGTATCTCAAGAAACCCTCTTCGAATCTTTCATTCAGAAGATTCTCGAGGAACTTCATCAGTTCCTCCAATCTTTTGTCATACCATATCTTAGCTCTTATATCTATCCCGCTCACAGATTTTCTTATATCCCCTATCGTTCTTCCAATCAGTTTATCGTTGAGGATGTTCTCCAACTCCTCGAGCTTCACATCCCTCGGATGATATATTGTGAAAGATTCATTCAAACCGAGTTCGGTGGAGAGAACAACCAAGGTTCTCGTTTCATCTATTTCTCTCAAGATCACCCCACTTATTCTCAGAAATTCCACCTTGGGTTTTTCCACTATCGCTATACCATCCGAAGCAACGGCGATTATCTTAACCGCACCTTCGAGTATCCTGCTGAAATCACCTTCCCAGTAGACGTGGGAATCCTTTTCAACTTCCTTTCCCCTTTCCCTCATCCTTCTCATATCCATCACCGCATCCAGATAGAATCTGAGTGCCTTGTCCGTGGGTATTCTGCCCGCGGATGTATGCGGTTGTTTGAGATATCCCAAGTATTCCAATTTCCTCATATCATTTCTTATGGTCGCACTGCTGTAATCTATCGTGGAAATTTCCAACACCTTGGATGAACTCACAGGTTTGTGAGTTCTTATGTATTCTTTCACTATACAAAACAGAACTTTCTTCTGTCTCTCGTTTAAAAATCCATTCTTGATCCTACCATTCATTAGCACTCACCCCTCAAGAGTGCTAAAAAAATGTTATCACGAATCCTTGGGTATGTCAAGGATGGATGTAATGTTCTGAAAAGATGCATTTGGAGGTTCGGTTTTCTGGAGGAAACCCATCCCGGGGTATTAGCCCCGGGATACCTTACGAAGAAACAGGAAACCTCACGCGTAAGCGGTCAAATCGAGCAATCCATGTCCACTGAGGTTGAAGACTATTACCTCTTCCTTCTTTTCATTTCTTGCCCTCTCGGCTTCCCTTATGGCTCCCGCTATGGCGTGTGCAGATTCTGGAGCGGGTATTATTCCTTCAACTTTGGCAAAGATCTTAGCTGATTTGAAGACCTCATCTTGATCGAACGCCTCGACCTCTATTATCCTTTCATGAACGAGTTTCGAAATTATTGGGGCAGCCCCGTGGTATCTCAACCCTCCCGCATGTATCTTTGGAGGGATGAAATCCTTGCCGAGCGTGTACATCTTCAAAAGAGGTGTCAAACCGGCGGAATCTCCATGATCGTATCTGTATTCTCCCTTGCTCAGACTCGGACATGCGGTTGGTTCACAGGCGATGAACCTGATATCCTCGCCGTTCAGACGATCCGGTATGAAGGGAAGCATGGTTCCACCGAAATTCGATCCACCTCCATGACAACCTATGATCACGTTGGGTTTTTCTCCAATCTTCTTAAGCTGTTCTTTGAGTTCGAGTCCGATCACGGTCTGGTGTAACAGGACATGATCGAGCACGCTTCCCAAAGAATACTTCGCTCCTTCTTCGTTCAAAACAGCTTCTATCGCTTCACTTATGGCAATTCCAAGCGATCCAGGGTTGTTCGAATCCTCTCCTAATATCTTTCTCCCCGAGTTTGTTTCCTCACTCGGACTGGGGGTGACACTTCCATCGAAGAGGTTCATCATATACTTTCTCATCGGTTTCTGTTCATAACTCACCTTCACCATGAAAACCTTCACCTTCAACCCGTACTTTGCGCCCGCATAGGTCAACGCACTTCCCCACTGTCCCGCTCCCGTTTCCGTCACGAGCATCTTCGTTCCATCGATCTTGTTGAAATACGCCTGAGCTAAGGCAGTGTTCGTTTTGTGACTACCCGTCGGACTGACTCCCTCGTACTTGTAATATATTCTCGCGGGTGTCTGCAGGAACTCCTCCAGAAATTTCGCCCTCAGAAGTGGTGTGGGTCTGAAAACTGAATATTCTTTCATCACTTCTTCGGGGATTTTTATGAACCTTTCATCCGATATCTCCTGATCAACCAATGGTCTTGGAAATATCGCGAGCAGTTTTGAGGGATCCAGAGGCTTTTTGGTGGAC
>QNAU01000047.1 GCA_003641545.1 Thermotoga sp. | reverse complement strand
TGAAAAACTCGTGGATGAGGGATTCTCGAAGAAGGATACGATAGTTGGAATAGGTGGTGGATCCGTGACAGATCTTGCGGGCTTCATAGCCAGCACGTTCAAAAGAGGAACGAAACTGGAGTTCTATCCCACCACCCTGTTGTCCCAAGTCGATGCTTCCATAGGGGGAAAGAATGGGTTGAATTTCAAGGGAATCAAGAATATGATAGGAACGGTCAAGATGCCGGATCGTGTTATGATAGATCCGGTTGTGCCGATATCCATGGATGAAAGATTTGACGAGGGGTTGGTGGAAGCGTTCAAGATCTTCGTGCTATTCGGGGATGGATACCATGAGTTCAAGGAGAAAATTGACGATTTGAAGAAGAGAAAGTTGAAGATCCTTTTGGATCTCATCAAAAAGGCTGTGGAGTTGAAATTGAAGGTGGTTGAAAGGGATCCGAACGATGAAGGTATCAGGCATTCCTTGAACTTCGGGCACACGTTGGGACATGTCTTTGAAGCGATCAAGAAATTACCACACGGAATATGCGTCGGTTGGGGTATGGTCAAGGAGATGGAGTTTTTCAGGATGAAAGGTTTTGTGAGTGATGAGATGGTGGATGATGTTGAAGAAACAGTTGGAAATCTCATAGGGGATGATATCCTCAAGATGAGCATAGATGTTGAAGAGGCATTCGAATATTTGAGAAACGATAAGAAGGGATCGGGTGATCTCGTCAGAATGCCGGTCATTCATGATGTTGGAAGGTTCGAATTCAAGTCCTTCAGGCTGAGGGAAATCTTGGAGGTGTTGAGTTGAGATTACTCGTTGTGAATGGACCAAACATAAACATGTTGGGGATGAGGGACAGAGAGATATACGGAGGATCGGATTATGAAACTCTGAGAAACAACATAATCGAATGGGCTGAAGAAAAAGGTGTGGATGTTGAAGTGTACCAATCCAACCATGAGGGAGGAATAATAGACAGGATACACAGGATGGATTTCGATGGGTTGGTTATAAATCCCGGCGCTTTCACACATTACAGCTATGCCATAAGGGATGCACTTGAAATTGTGAAGGTTCCGAAGATAGAGGTGCACATATCCAACATACATTCCCGCGAGGAATTCCGTCGAAAGAGTGTCACAGCCGAAGTTTGCGATGGGATGATAAGCGGTCTCGGTATCGACGGTTATCTCCTGGCTCTCGATTACATATTCAAACTTTTGAGAAGGGATACAGAAGTTTGAAGAGGAGGGGAAAGGATGAAGAGAAACGCAGTTATAGCTCAGTCAGGTGGTCCAACGTCTGTCATAAACGCAAGTCTGCTCGGGGCAATCGAGGTTTTGATGAAATCCGAGAAGATAGACAAGGTTTATGGAGCGAAGATGGGAATACTCGGTGTTCTGAGGGAGGAACTCGTGGATATAACCGCTCAGGATCCGAAGGAGTTGAAATTGTTGTATGAAACACCATCCGCTGGTGTCATTGGAAGTTGCAGATACAAGATAAGAAGTGAGGAAGATATGGAAAGGATAGTGGAGGTGTTCAAGGCACACAACGTTGGATACTTTCTGTACTGTGGTGGTGAAGATTCCATGGACACCGCGAACAAGGTGGCAAAGTTGGCGAAGGAGAGGGGGCTGGATCTCGTCGCCGTTGGAATACCAAAGACCATAGACAACGATCTTGGAGGAGAACTTCAGGAGGACGGCACCTTCGCAATATGTGATCACGATCCGGGATACGGAAGTGTTGCAAGAAACACGGCGATGAACGTTCTGGAAGCGAATGAGGAGAACAAGGCGAGCTACACGAGCGATCCCGTTCTCGTCATAGGTGTGATGGGGAGAAAGATCGGTTTCATACCCGCCTCCGCGAGGCTGGCAGATCCAAAAAGGGAGATGCCTCTTCTGATAATCCTTCCGGAGGCTCTTCCATCCGATAACGATGGAAGGGAAAATCTTGAGTTCATAACCGAGAAGGTGAACGAGAAACTCAAGGAATTCGGAAGATGCATAGTGATAATTGGAGAGGGTGTCAACGTCGGAGATCTTGGCGTATTGAAGGACAGTTTCGGTCATGCGCAGTTCAGCGCAGCTGAAAGGACAGTGGAGCAGATCGTCGCGAATTATCTTAATGGACTCGACAGAAAGGACGAACTCGGAAGAGCTAAGAGCAGATTAGTCGTCAGGGGAATAGCGAGATACGAAAAGCCCGGAACGAGACAGAGGAGGGAGATAGCTTACGTATCCGAGGTTGACAGAAAGGAAGCATACGAAGTCGGAGCGCATGCAGCTAAGTTGGCTCTCAACGATGAGGGAGGATACATGGCGACCATAATAAGGACACCCGGAGATGAATACAGTGTTGAATACGGGAAAGTTCCTCTCGAGGTGGTAGCAAATTCGAGCAGAAAATTCCCAAAGGAGTGGATAGATCCGAGTAAAGTCGATGTAACCGACGATTTCGTCAAATGGGCTATGCCGTTGATAGGTGGGGATCTACCGAGATTCGCAAGGTTCAAAGATGTATTCGCCCCCAAACTGTGTCCTGAATACGTTCCCACCGGTTATAGATGAAAATGTGGCGGTTTCACCGCCACATTCTTTCAAATCTTCATCTGGATCACTTTTTTCATGTTTCTCGAAGAATTTCCAATCTCGATCTGATATTCACCTCTCACCAGATCCCATGCCCCGACGGTATCATCGAAGATGCTGAGATCGTTCAGATCCATCTCGATCACCACATCTTCAAACTCGTCCGGTTTCAGGAGTTTTGTCTTTCGAAATCCCTTGAGTTCATGATAATTCTTTCCATCGAATCTTCGAGGTGGTTTCACATACACCTGAACGATCTCCTTCCCCGCAGATTCACCGATATTCTTCACCTTTACACGCACTAATAGTTTCCCACCCTTCAATTCGACCTTTGGATCATCATAATCGAACCTTGTGTAGGATAGTCCAAATCCGAATTCGTACATAGGTTCAACGTTGTATGCATCGAAGAATCTGTATCCAACGTATGTTCCTTCATCGTAAACGACCTTCTCTGGATTCTCGGGTGGCTCTCCGGGAAAATTCTTAGATGACGGATAATCCTCGTAATTTCGTGCAAAGGTCAGCGGAAGTTTCCCGGATGGACTGATCACACCGGAGATCACATCCACAACCGCCCTTCCGGTTTCCTGACCAGCCTGCCATGATAAAAGTATGGCGGACGACATCCTTTCGATCTCTTTGAGATCAATCTGGGATCCTATGTTCAGGATAACCACGACCTTTTTGTTCTCGCGATGGAAAGATGAATAAACATCCCTGAGAAGTTTCACCTCATCCGGAGAGAGATAGTAATCTCCTTCTTTCAACTCCCTATCCTTCCCTTCACCGGATATTCTGCTTATTACAACTATCGCGATGTCATTCCTGGATGATATCTCTTCAAGTTTTTCACGATCGAACTGCATCTCGGGAAGTTTCGAGATCTTTGGAGGCCAGGTGTCAAGATCGATCCTATATTCTTCCTTACTTCTCATCCTTGCAATGTATTCTTCGTAATCCTTGACGAGTCTTCCATCCAATCTCGCGGATCTTTCTTTGAAACCATCCAGTATGGATACGACGTATTTGGGATAGGTGTAACCACTCCCCGTGCCCCCTCTCACAGTTTCAATCTGCCCGACACCAAATAAGGCTATTCTCGTGGTTTTCAGATCGATCGGGAGGACACCACCTTCATTCTTCAGGAGGATCATACCATCCACCGCGGATTCGTATGCGACATCCGCGTGGTTTGAAAGATCGGTCGAGCCAGCTGAGTTGACCTTTCTGAGGGTCGGAGTTTTTGAGATCAACCTCAGGATGTTCAAAACCGCTCGATCGATATCCTCCTCCTTCAATCTTCCGCTCTTCAAAGCCTTGAGAAGTGTCTTCGTCTCTTCCTCCCTTTCAGGAAAGAACTGATCCCATCTACCGGGCATTATGAGATCAGTTCCAGCCGAGATCTGTTTAACCGGATCGACACCGGCAAACCAGTCCGTCATGACAAGACCATCGAATTTCCATTCATTCCTCAGAATTCGTGTCAAGAGCCATTCATTTTCGGAGCAGTAATGTCCGTTGAGTTTGTTGTAGGCATTCATGATCGTCCAAGGTTTCGATTTGAGAGCTATTTCGAATCCCTTCATGTATATTTCCCTCAGAGCTTTCTCCGAGACTATGGTGTCTATCACTCTCCTGTTCGTTTCTTGATTGTTTGCAACGAAATGTTTCAGACATGCTCCGACACCGTTTGACTGAACCCCAATAACAAAGCTGTAAGCCATCCTTCCGGACAGAACCGGATCCTCGGAATAATACTCGAAATTTCTTCCACAGAGAGGATTCCTCTGAATGTTCAAGGCGGGAGCCAAGATGATGTCCACACCGTAATTCAAAGCCTCCTTTCCCATTGCTTTTCCAACTCTCCCCACCAATTCTTCGTTCCAGCTGGATGCGAGAAGAACCGCGACGGGAAAGGATGTGGCATACCTTTTCTTTCCGTTCACCACGGGTTTTATCCTCAATCCCGCGGGTCCATCCGCCATGACTATCGATGGTATCCCATACTTTCTCAATTCCCTCGTCTCACCCACCGAGCCTTCCACCCTCGATGGAGGATTGCCAAATACCCCAGGCATTCCTCTTCCAACCACGAGAGAAACCTTTTCTTCGAGGGAAATCTTGGATATCATCCGTGAAAGATCGTTCATCATTTTCATTCCCCCCAGATGATCGATGAGTCTATTCTATCACCAACATTTGCCTCAGATTTTTCATTTTTTCTGCACCATGTTAAAATTCCTCGGATGGGAGATGAATAAATCGAGATGATACCATGGCTGTGATTCGAGAGATAGAGGATGAACTCCAGACTCGAAGAATTCTTGGTTTTCTTGGCCTTGCCAGAAGGGCTGGAAAGTTGAT
The DNA here is from genome assembly GCA_003641545.1 of Thermotoga sp. GTDB lineage: Bacteria > Thermotogota > Thermotogae > B21-G9 > B21-G9 > B21-G9. The sequence continues at coordinate 3,638 of QNAU01000047.1, read as the reverse complement.
ATACGGGAAGGATGGGATAAAATCTTATCTGAGGAGAAAAGACGGGAAGAAGTTGGTAATCGTTGCAAGTGATATAGGTGATAGAATATTCAGCGATATCCTCAGAAGAATCAGAGGTAAGGATGTCGTTGTTTTGATTCTGAGGAAAATCAGAAAGGATGAGCTCGGTTCAGCCATTGGTAAGGTGATGGTATCTGTGGTAGCTATCGATTCTTTTGATATGATCGATGGGATGTTGAGATTTTTGAGTATCGGAGATTCTCCAATGGAATCGAGGTGATACAGATGGGAAGACTGAGAGTCTATGAACTTGCAAAACTACTTGGAATGAGCAGTAAGGAACTTTTGAATGAGCTGGAGGAGTTGGGTATAGATGCCAAGAACCACATGAGCATACTCGATGAGTCTACCGTCAACGTTCTGCTCGAACTTTACAGCGAAGAGGAAGAGAATGTGAAGGTGAAGAAGGGCAAGCCGAAGAAGAAGGATGTCGAAAAGATGGAGGAACTGATGGAAGAGGAAGAGAGGGAGAAGAAATCGAGGAAGAGCATCGTCATAACATCTGATAAGATGGTTCTGAAGGATTTTGCGAAACTTCTGAACCTTCCGGTTTCCAAGATAATTCAGGACGCCTTCATGAAGGGGATCATTCTAAATCCAAATCAGGAATTGAACTACGAGAAGATGAAGGAGATCGCGCACAACTATGGATGCAAAATTGAAAGGAAAGGTGAAGAAACGAAAGTTGAGATTGAAGACCCTCTGAAAAAGCTCGAGGAGTATTACGAAAATCTGTATTTGGAGAAAGAGGATGAGTTAACATACAGACCTCCCGTTGTGACGGTCATGGGGCACGTGGATCATGGAAAGACAACCTTGCTGGATAGGATAAGGAAAACGAGAGTCGCGGAAAAGGAAGAGGGAGGAATAACTCAAAGCATAGGAGCTTATCAGGTGGTTTACAATGGAAAGAAAATAACCTTCATAGATACCCCAGGCCATGAATCCTTCACGGAGATGAGGGCGAGAGGGGCGCAGGCAACCGACATAGTCATACTCGTCGTCGCAGCGGATGACAGCGTCATGCCCCAAACGATCGAAGCTTACAACCACGCAAAGAATGCCGGGGTCCCGATAATAGTCGCAATAAACAAGATAGACAAACCGAACGCCAACGTTGAGAAGACGAAGCAGGATCTCGTTTCAAAACTTGGTCTCGTTCCGGAAGAGTGGGGTGGAGATACGATAGTCGTTCCCATATCCGCCAGGACGGGGGAAGGTGTGGACGAACTTCTCGACATGGTTCTGCTCGTTGCGGAGATGAACGAGATAAAGTGCTATCCGAAGGGAAGAGCGAGGGGAGTGATAATAGAATCGAGGATGGACAAATCGAGAGGTCCGGTTGCGAGTGTGATAATAAAGGATGGAATACTCAAACCGCGTGATTATTTCGTGACGGGGAACACCTTTGGAAGAGTGAAAGCCATACTCGATGAAAATGGGAGGAACAAGAAAGAGGCTCATCCATCCGATCCAGTCCTCATACTCGGTTTCGAGGAATTACCTGATATGCATTCGATGCTTTACGTGGTCGAATCCTTGAATGAAGCCAAGAGAATCGTTGAGACCGTCAAGGAAAGAGAGAAGAGGGCGGAGAGAAAACATATAAGTCTCGAGGAACTCTTCGAAAGGATGCAGAAAGAAGGAACGAAGGTCCTGAAACTCATATTGAAAGCTGAAACTCAAGGTTCTTTGGAAGCGGTGAGAAGAACGGTCGAGAGGATGAGAGTTGAGGAGATAGATATAGAAGTGATACATGCAGGCATAGGTTCCATAACCTTGAGTGATGTCATGCTTGCAGATGCGGCAGATGCAGTCATAATCGGGTTCAGGGTCAAACCCGATGCCAAGGCGATAGCGGAAGCGGAGAAGGAAAAGATACAGATAAGGACTTACACCGTCATATTCGATCTCGTCGAGGATTTGAAGAAGGCGCTTCAAGGTATGCTCGAACCTGAGATAGTGGAAGAATACACGGGAAAAGGTGTGATAAAGAAGGTGTTCAACATTGGAAAGGTTGGAAAGGTTGCAGGGGTGCAACTTCTGGAGGGTTACGTCACGCGAGATTCGAAGATAAGGATATACAGAAATAACGAGGAGATATACGAGGGGAAATTGGAGAGTTTGAAACATTACAAGAACGATGTCTCCAGGATGGATGCTCCCCAGGAATGTGGAATGAAGTTCGAGAAATTCGAAGATTTCAAAGAGGAGGATGAGTTGAGATTCTACACCGTGAAGAAGGTGCAAAAGGAACTGAAATTCATCTCTCAGGAAAAAGGAGGAGATTGAGATTGTTGGTTAAATACTGGATGAGAACGGATATACCGAAAGTTGGGAAAGGAACGAAGATAAGGGAAGTCAAGGAAGAGTGTGAAAAGTCTCAGGTTCTGATCGTCGTGGATGAGGATGGTAAATTCGTCGGTTTCGTGGACTGCGGTAATCTTCCAGATGATGATGGGTTGAATATAGACGAATTCGTGATATCCAAGGATTGCTATCTCAAGGAGGATGACCACATCGAACACGCTGCTCTACTGCTTGTCGAAACGGGAGAAAGATTCCTCCCCGTTCTCGATTCGGATGGTAAACCCGTTGGAACGATCGGAACATACGATATACTGGATGCCCTCATACACCTGACAGCTTTCGAAGAGCGTGGTGTGAAAGTGTTCATGACGATGAAGGACAGACCTGGGCAGTTGAAAAAGGTCGTTGACCTGTTCTACGTCAACGGTATAAACATACTATCCGTTTTGACCCATAAGAAGGAGGGGATGGAAGCACGGGAGGTTGCAATAAAGGTCGATTGTTCGGATATGAAGAGATTGAAAAAGTTGATGGACGACGCCGGGATAGAATACGATTACATGACGATGGAAGAAGGCCTATGGAACAACGATAATTGAGGATGAGAATGGATGGAAAGTTTGCTCGGTGTGATACAGGGTTTGACCGAGTTCTTACCTATATCGAGTTCTGGACATCTGGTGATCTTCGGATCAACATTCGAGAACATGAGTCTTTCGTTGATAACCTTCCTTCACGTTGGAACCTTGCTGGCTGTGGTGTTCTTCTTCAGGAGAAAGATAGTCGAACTTCTCGTGGATCTTTTCTCCGGAAGAAAGGAAGCTCTCTTTTACATCTTCTACGTCGTGATCGCTCTGATCCCAACGGTGATCTTGGGTATACCGTTGTCCAATCTGGTCGAGGAAGTGGTGAAGAATAGAACGGTGGTTTTCATCCTTCTGATTCTGAACGGCTCGATGTTGTTCATGTTGGACAGGATACCAGCGAGAAATGAAAGGATCAATCTCAAATCCGCGTTTATCATCGGTTTGTTCCAGATATTGGCGGTCTTTCCCGGAATATCGCGAAGTGGTTCAACGATATTTGCAGGCGTTCTCATGGGGATGAGCAGGGAAGATGCGTTCGAATTTTCATTCATCTTGTCCATACCGACGATCTTCGGTGCTTTCCTCCTCGACTATCTGAAAAATCCGAAGATTGATCACAGGTTTCTCCCGTTCATTTTATCCATCCTGAGCGGATTTCTGAGTCTGATAATTCTGAAGTAT
>QNAU01000263.1 GCA_003641545.1 Thermotoga sp. | reverse complement strand
TCAGTATTCTTCCCTTTTTCTCATCTGTGGCAATCTTCAGAGCGAGTTTCCTAACCTCCGCAACGAGTCCCCCCGAGCTTTCTTCGCCCGGTTTCAGTTCAGCATGTATCAGGGGAGTGTTTGGAAGGTTCGAAATGATGGAATGAAAATAATCACCTGATTTTGAATCCACCAAGGAAATAGCGTTCCTCGGACAGGAGATGACACACGCATTACAGCCTTCACACGCGTATTCATCTATGAGGTATCTTCCCTCGTCGAAATACACCGCATAAAATCTACAAACATTTGCGCATACACCGCAGTTATCACATTTGTCGTGGTCTATGACTGCTTTTTTGGAGCCATAGTATTCGTATCTATCCTTTTCAGCGGTATCGAAGAGAAGATGAAGATTCGGTGCATCCACATCACAATCCACGAGCGCCTGTTTTTCAAGCAGAACCGCGAGTGAGCCTGAGATCGTCGTTTTTCCAGTTCCACCTTTTCCACTCACGATCGCTATCTGGAACATTTGATCATCCCCTTGATCGTGGAAAAAATTTCGTTGAATTTCTCATACCATCCTTCCAATTCCTCTACGAACAATTTCCCCTGGGAATAAAGTTCCGCTATTTTTCTATCGAATGGTATTCTCATCAGAATTGGAATACCAACCCGTTTTGAAAACTCGTGTATGATGTCCTTCTCCTCCTCGGATCTGTTCACCACTATTCCCGCTGGAATCCCCATATCCTTCACCAAATCGCACGCCAAGCTCAGATCGTGGAGTCCAAACCTCGTCGGTTCCGTCACCAAGATGGCAAAATCCGTTCTTCTTATCGATTCAACCACAGAGCACGATACACCAGGTGGTGAGTCGAGAATCACAACATCGTATTCTCCTTCGTTCAATTCACCCTTTATCTTCCTTATTATCGGAACACCGGATTTCTCACCCAGATCCATCAAACCCATGGTGAAGGCAAGCTCACCATTCATTCCATTACCTCTTTTTATCTCCCCTATCCTCCTCGGCTTTTCACTTATGGCTGAGGTTGGACAGATCATGCCACACGCCCCACAACCATGACACAAACTCTCGAATATTCTCACCTTGTCTGAGAATGTTACGATGGCACCGAATTGACACACCCTCGAACATTCACCACACAGAATGCACTTTGTCTCATCCACAACCGGTATGAGCAGGTTCACATCCTCAGTTTCATCCACTTTCACGTCGAAGAATATGTGATCGTTCGGTTCCTCAACATCCAGATCGACGAGATGAACCCTGTGCCCACTCTTGATCAAGGATCTCGCCATGTTCGTTGCAACTGTGGTTTTCCCCGTGCCACCTTTTCCACTGAGAACCGCTATCTTTATTCCACCTTCATTCACCTTTTCTCAAACCTTCCTTCACCTCGTTCAGCAAAGCCACGAGTTTCGATTTTTTCTCAGCCAACTCTGAATACAATTTTCTCGCATCTTCCTCTTCTCCTTCTTTCAACAAATTCAGGATCTTCTTACCATTCTCATGCATCCCAACGTGCAATTCCCCGATTTCCTTCCACTCATCCTCAAACCCTTGGGGTGGTTGGACGGAGAGATAGAAGGTTCCGAACTCGCACATTCTGTGATCGAGTATTACGTCAACTTCCTCATCTTCGAAGACTTTTCCAAGATCCTGGAACCATCTCTCGTGCGATTGAATGGCTGAATCTATCTCACTTATGAAATCTTCATTCGTCAGAACCCTCAACTGTGACAATCTCTCGACCATGCTCCCCGTGAAATCCACCATCTTTTTCAGATTTTCCATCACTTTCTCTGCATTCTCTCTGCTCTTATCCACCCTATCCAGTATCCTCTTCATCATCTTTTCCAAATCACTCGAAAGTCCAGAGATGTTCTGTGTTGATGCGGACATCTCCTCTATCGACGCACCCTGTTCTTGAGCACTCGCAGCCACGTTCGATGCCATGTTGTTCAGATTTTCCACTCTGGAAAGTATATCGTATATCTTGCTCGTAGCTTCCTCGTTTCTCTTGGACATCTCAAATATCTCGTCCGATATTTTCAACATTTCGTTCGATGTGGATTCCACACCATCCATTATCTCCTTGAGGGTTTCAGATATCCTGACGGTAGCGTTCTTGCTCTCCTCCGCAAGTTTTCTTATCTCATCCGCAACAACTGCAAATCCTCTTCCACTTTCACCAGCTCTTGCAGCTTCTATCGCCGCGTTCAAAGCGAGCAGATTCGTCTGTTCCGTTATGTTCGTTATGGTGTCCACAACTTCATTTATGAAGACAGCCTTTTTGGACAATTCCTTCGCATCATCTGAAAGCTTGCTCATCCTGTTTCTTATGCTGTTGAGAGATTGTTGAACTATCTCCATCGCGTTTTTCCCTTCTTCCGCTCCACCCGCTATTTCACTCGATACCTGGTTCAACTCCTCAGCCATCTTCGCCAAATTTTGACTCGTATCTGCTATCTCACCGGCACTCGCGTTCAATTCC
>QNAU01000262.1 GCA_003641545.1 Thermotoga sp. | reverse complement strand
TGTCCCAGGCTGACTGTCATGAATTGGGCTAGAAAATTCGAAATGGAAGAGCTGAGCGAAGATCCCAGAGAAAGCGCCGTGTTTGTGGATCCGGTAGCTGATCTGTTCTTCGGGATTTACTCCTATTCGATTGGGGAATTCAAAAGTGCCGACGAATACTTCAAAAGATTCTCGGAAAAGGTGGAGAATTACGAGGTAAAGGTCGTGAAGTCTCCCAGTGTGGTGTCAAAACTCGGAATCAGGATGTTCTACGAGCCGGTTCAAGGGGATACCGTCATCAAATTCAAAGAGCTGAGTAGTGAACGTATAAACATCGCTTTGGAAAAAGCCAAGGAAATGGGGATCCCTGTCAATCATACGGATATCTTGGTGAGCTATAGAGATCCCGAGATATTGAGGTTGTTCTTCGGATACAGGCATTGTAAATTCCTCTATTCTTGATTCCCATGGGGGGTTCGACCCTGAGGGTTGTAGTCGTCGTTGGAACTCGACCCGAGGCCATAAAGATGGCTCCGGTTTATTTGAATTTAAGGTCCATAGGTGAGAATGTGGTTCTAATAGCCACAGCTCAACATCGTGAGATGATGGATATGATGCTGGAGGTTTTCGACATGAAACCGGATTACGACTTGAACGTCATGAGGAAAAATCAGAGTTTAAACTACATCGCGTCTGCTGTTTTGGAAAAAGTTGAAGGTGTTCTAATGGAGTTGGATCCTGATGTAGTTCTGGTTCAAGGGGATACCACCACCGCCATGGCTGTCGCCCTGGCGTCTTTCCACATGGGAATAAAGGTTGGACACGTGGAAGCGGGGTTGAGGAGTGGAAACCTGAGAGACCCATTCCCAGAAGAGATGAACAGGAGGATAATAGACGTTCTGGCGGAATACGCCTTCGCTCCAACGCGTAGGGCTGTGAACAATCTACTGAACGAGGGTGTGGAGAGAGGCAGAATACACCTCGTCGGAAACACGGTTGTGGACGCATTGGATTACGTATCGAGGAATTACGATCTCGATTCGATAGCGAAAACACTCGTCGGAGAAGATCCGTACATGCTGGTGACTCTTCACAGAAGAGAGAACATAGGTTCTAAAATGAAAAATGTCCTCAAAGCTCTGAGGAGATTCGCGTTGGATACCGGATTGAAGGTGGTTTTTCCGGTCCATAGGAACCCCAGGGTCAGATCAAGGGTTTACGATGTTCTGGGGGATCTTAAAAATGCGGTTTTGATGGAACCGGTGAATTACGTGAATTTTCTGGCTCTTCTGAAAGAGTGCGTCTTCGTTCTGACCGATTCGGGGGGAATTCAAGAAGAGGCTCCATCGTTTGGAAAGTTCGTCGTTGTAGCAAGAGAGACGACGGAAAGGCCGGAACTGATAGAAAGCGGATGGGGCATCTTAGCGGGAACTGACGAGGAGAAAGTCTATTCCGCTATGAAAAGAGCACTTGAATTCGAGCCCAAAGGACGGGTCAATCCCTTTGGAGATGGCATGGCTTCGAAGAGGATAGTAGATATAATCCTTGAAGGCGAATACGAACCATTTGAGGGGTGATTTATGTGAGGATGTCGAAACTCTTCGCACCGACTCTGAGGGAAGCACCTTCGGATGCGGAGGTCATAAGTCATGAGTACCTCGTTAGAGGAGGGTTCATAAGGAAGATCACCGCTGGGATCTTCAACTACTTACCTCTCGGAAAGAGGGTTCTGTCGAAGATAGAGAAGATCGTCAGAGAAGAGATGAACGCCATCGGAGCTCAGGAGATGCTCATGCCGATAATACAACCTGCGGAGCTCTGGAAGATGACCGGGAGATGGGACGACTACGGCCCTATGATGATGAAGCTCAAAGACAGGCACGGCAGAGATTTCACACTAGGGCCGACTCACGAGGAAGTCGTCACGTTCCTGATGAAAAACGAGATAACCTCCTACAAACAACTTCCAGTTACCGTTTATCAAATTGCGAACAAGTATAGGGATGAGCTCAGACCCAGATTCGGCCTTCTCAGGGCCAGGGAATTCATAATGAAGGATGCTTATTCGTTTCACACGGATTTCGAGAGCCTCGACGAAACTTACGAGGATTTCAAGAGAGCTTACATGAATATCATAGAGAGAATAGGTTTGAAGTACCTGATAATAGAGGCGATGTCTGGTGCCATAGGAGGTTCCGAGTCTCACGAGTTCGTTTCCTTGGCGGATATCGGTGAGAGTAACGTTCTCTACTGTGAGAACTGTGGATATCAAGCGAGTGATGAAAAAGCGCCCTATGTTGGATCTGTGGAGGAGTTCGATGAAGAGGAGAAAACTCTTGAGAGGGTACCAACCCCTGGTGTTAAAACCGTGGATCAGGTTTCGAAATATCTCGGGGTTTCTCCGAAGAGGATCATCAAATCCTTGGTCTACGCTGGAAGAGATGGGATGGTCATGGCTCTGATAAGGGGAGATTTGGAGCTGAATGAGGAGAAGTTGCGATCTCATCTTGAGGATCAATCGTTGAGA
>QNAU01000046.1 GCA_003641545.1 Thermotoga sp. | reverse complement strand
GTTATCTCTCGGTAGCCCCTTTATGATCACAGGATCAAATATCTTCACCTTGAAGTTGCTTAAAGCCTCTTTCACTTCATCCACCATTCTTCCACCCCAACCGTATGATCCGATTATCGCGACATTCTTCAACTTCGGCCTTAACTTTCCAACCAAAGAAACTCCAAAGGAAGCGACAGGATGTAAGCCTCCAAGAACGATTGGTGATGCTATTATCAAAGTTGCAGTGTCAACCAAGGATATCGCATATTCACCTATGTCGGATTTTGGAAGGTTGAACAACCTAACTTCCACACCTCTTTCCATGAGAAGATCAGCCATGTAGGAAACCATCTTCTCGGTGCTTCCATGCATCGAGACGTATATGATAACAACCAAATTCTTCACATCATCCGATATCCATTCTTCATATGCCTTGATTATGAATTCAGGTTTCTCGTAGATTGGTCCATGACTTGGGGCTATGATCTTTGGATTCAACATTTTTATCTTTCCCACATTCTTTCTTATGGCAACCCTAAATGGCATCATTATCTCAGCGTAGTATCTCTTTGCCGCTTCGTACACTCTCATATCTTCCCTCACCATCAATTCACTCGTGGCAAGATGGGATCCGAAGAAATCACACGTGAAAACGATTCTATCTTCAGATAAATACGTTACCATCGTTTCGGGCCAATGAACCCACGGCGTCATGTAAAACTCCAACGTTTTCCCACCAAGAGCCAGTTTCTCTCCTTCTTCCACAATGATGAACTTTTCATCCGGTATGTGTAGAAGATCCATCAAAAACTGCTTGGCTTTCTTGTTCGTCACAACCTTGGCTTTTGGATACATCTCTAAAATTCTCGGTATAGTCCCCGAATGATCCTGCTCCGCATGGTTCGAGATTACGTAATCTATCCTGCCAACTTTGAGTTTTCTCAGGTTATTCAAAAGAATCTCTTCCTTGGAAGGATCCACAGTGTCTATCAGTGCCGTTTTATCCTTCCCAAATACCACATACGAATTGTAACTTGTTCCATCAGGTAGAGGTATCAACTCATCGAATATCTTCCTATCCCAATCAATCGCTCCAACTTCATAAACATCTTCCACAATCTTTCTAACAGCCATCTCCTCACTCCTCCATTTCCTCAAACATGTCTTTTGATGTTCCACTCCCACAAGTGTATTATATCACAAATTGTAAAAAATAAAAAAATAAAAATAGATATAATAGTTTGAATATTTCCATTTTCATTAACTTCAAAGTTATGATAAAATAAGTCTGACGTTCCAAGGAGGTAAATCTTAAGGCATGAGGAAAATATTCACACATTACCTTTTCAAAAGATTTTTGAGAATGATATTCGTCATCTACGTTGTTGTCACATTCACCTTCTTTCTCATAAGGTTCATGCCTTCGAACCCTGTGGAGATATACATTGAGAACCTCATGAGCAACTATTCGATGTCCTACGAAGATGCCAGGAACATGGCATCTTCTTTGTTTTCCATCGATCTCGATACTCCTTTGTGGAAACAGTATTTGATTTATTTGAAGAATCTCCTTAGGGGGGATCTCGGAAAGTCGATACTCTCCTCCAACATTCCGGTTGCCGAGATGATATCCGGTTTCATACCGTGGACCATTTTCAGTGTCGGTGCATCGCTAATAATAAGCTTTTTCCTCGGCATATCACTCGGAATGATGATGGCTTACAGAAGAGGTGGTATCCTTGATCACTGTATGACCACCTTCGCATCCATAGTGAGTGCCATCCCGAGTTATCTTATAGGTCTTCTTCTCATCGTCCTTCTGGGGGTTCAACTCAAGATAGTCCCACTCTCTTACATGAGAGGATCCATATCTCCAGGTGTAAAACCTGGATTCAACCTGAAGTTCTTTCTCGATGCACTTGCACATGCCGCAGTTCCGATAACAACCTATGTCATAAGCACGGTCGGTGGATGGATGTTGAGCATGAAGGGAAACACTTTGAACGTCCTTGGGGAGGATTACATAACGGTTGCGAGGGCGAGAGGATTGAAGGACAGAACGATAACCTTCAAATACGTTGGTAAGAATGCTATGCTTCCATTGATGACCAGCCTCGCGATATCCATAGGTTTCATATTCGGTGGATCGGTAATAATAGAGAACATATTCGTCTACAAGGGTATGGGATGGCTTCTCGCTCAGAGCATAAACTCGAGGGATTACACGGTGATGCAGGGTGTCTTCTTGATAATAACCGTCTCGGTCGTTCTTGCAAATTTCATAGCGGAACTTTTATACGTGAAACTCGATCCAAGGATCAGGAGATGAAAGAATGAAGGAGGGTCTCAAGATATTCTTGAGACAGCTCTTGAGGAACAAAGTTGGATTCGCGGGTTTCGTGATACTGATCCTCATAATCTTCATGAGCTTCGTCCTTCCGATCTTTATACCACTCGACACGAAGGTCAAGATAAATGAAATATATCAGCCACCGTCGTTGAAACATCCATTGGGAACGGATTTTCAAGGTAGGGACATACTGTCCCAGATAATACATGGTGGAAAAGATGTGATAATAGTCGCAGTCTTCGCAGGTGTCATAGGAACAACGATAGCAGTGAGTCTCGGAGCACTCAGCGGTTTCGCGGGTGGAAAAACTGACATGGTTATAACGAGTTTGGCGGATATACTGCTCACCATACCACATTTCCCTCTGCTCGCGGTTCTCGCTGCGTTCATAAGGTTGTCGAGTCCCATTGGACTTGCGCTTCTTCTCGGTTTACTAAGCTGGCCCGGTGCCATGAGAGCTATAAGGGCGCAGGTCCTATCTCTGAAGGAGAGGGATTTTGTCGAAGCTGCCAGGGTTCTCAACCTTGGGACTTTCCACATAATATTCAAGGAGATAATTCCAAACATGATGAATTACATCGTGATGAACTTCATATTCACGATGAGATCTGCGGTGTATTCGCAGGTTGGATTGATAATCCTCGGATTCGTTCCCTACTCATCACACAACTGGGGAATAATGATTTACTATGCATGGACGAGGGGTGCAATATTTTACAAGAACAGCGTTCTCTACCTTCTCGCTCCCATATCGATGATCGCACTCTTTCAATGGTCACTCGTATCATTCGCGAGGGCGTTGGAAGGAATATTCAATCCGAGACTCAGGGAGGGTTGAAATGCGAACCGTTCTCACCGTGGAAAATCTGAAAGTTGAATATTCTACAAAGAGAGGGAAGGTCAAAGCGGTCAGGGATGTATCCGTCGAACTGTTCGAAGGGGAAACCTTGGCTGTAATGGGTGAGAGTGGCTCTGGGAAGACTACATTCGCGCTCGCCATCTTGAAACTTCTCCCATTGTCTGGAAAGATAAGTTCTGGGAGGATACTCTACAGGAAGAACGGAAATGAGTACGATGTATCCTCAATGAGTGAGAAGGAAATAAAGGAGAAGATAAGATGGAAAGAGATAGCCATGGTTTTCCAAGCTGCTCAGAATTCCTTCAACCCTCTCATGAAGATATGGGATCACATAAAGGACACGGTGAAGGATCACAACATCAGGATGGATAAAAACACGCTTCTTTCGAAATCTGAGGAACTCTTGAAACTGCTACAGTTGGAACCAAAGAGGGTTTTGAACGCCTACCCTCACGAACTATCCGGTGGTATGAAGCAGAGAACCTTGATAGCTCTATCTTTGATACTCGATCCAAGTATTCTGATACTCGACGAACCGACGACCGCCCTCGACATCCTCACGCAGAGAAACATCCTGGAACTTTTGAAAAACATCAAGAAGAAGATGAACCTTTCCATGATCCTGATATCACACGATCTCGCCATAGCTGCGGAACTTGCGGACAGGGTCGCGACATTCTACGCGGGGGTACTCATAGAGATTGGTTCCGTTTTCGATGTGTTCTACAATCCAAAACATCCATACACTAAGGGACTCATAAATTCCGTTCCAACAGTGTCGAGGGACAAACAGCTGTATTCCATACCGGGATCTCCACCGGATTTAGTGTTTCTTCCAAGTGGATGTAAATTCCATCCGAGATGTGAATACAAGGTGGACAGATGTGAGAATGAAGAGCCAAGGCTCGAATACGTTGAATCCGATCATTACGTTGCATGCTGGAGATGGAGAGAACTATGAATGAGAAGATAATATCCCTCAAAAATGTGGGGAAGAGCTTTTTCGTCAGAACGAACATATTCGGTGGTAAGAGAGAGTTGAAGATATTGGAAGGTGTGAATCTCGATGTTGAAAAAGGTGAGGTTTTAGCTCTCGTTGGTGAATCCGGATGTGGGAAAACAACGACCGCAAAGATAATAGCCGGGATACTCAAGGTGAACGAAGGTGAGGTTCTGTTCAAAGGAAAAAATATATGGAAGATGGGAAAGGATGAGTTCGAAAGATACAGGATGGCGGTTCAGATGATTCACCAGGATCCATACGCATCTTTGAACCCAACGAGGAACATCATATCCACGTTGAGTGCACCCCTTTTGAAGCACAAGATAGTTCCGAGAACGGAAGTGAAGGACAAAGTTGCAGAACTTTTAAGGATGGTCGATCTCACGCCGATTGAGGAATACATGTTCAAGTATCCTCACCAGCTTTCAGGTGGAGAGAGACAGAGGGTGACGATAGCGAGATCCTTGACGACAAATCCGGAATTTTTAGTTGCCGATGAACCCGTGTCGATGCTCGATGTTTCCATAAGACTTGGGGTGATAGAACTTCTCAAAGATTTGAAGAAGAAGATGAACGTTTCCTTCCTGTTCGTGACACACGATCTGGCTATGGCGAAGTATTTCGCCTTGGATGGAAAGATAGCGGTGATGTACCTTGGAAAGATAGTTGAATATGGCGGAACGAAAGATACGATAGATAAACCTTTACATCCATACACGAGGGCACTGCTTCTCGCCATACCGGAAGCCGATCCGGAGATCACACGAAGGAAGAGGATGCCACCCTTGAGAAGTCCAGATGTTCCAGGATTTTCATCACTTCCAAGTGGATGTAGATTCCACACGAGATGTCCGGAGTTCATGGAGGGAAAATGTGATGTGGAGGAACCCCCATTGTTTGATGTTGGTGGAAGAAAAGTAGCTTGCTGGCTTTATGAAAATTCGGGAGATGTTTGATGTGCTTGGAATTCTCAAAAACTTCACGAAAATTGGGATAGTGATAGTGTTTCTTGGTCTTTTCTCTTTACTTCACGTTGATCACAATTCAGCTGAATTTTTCATTGATTTGTTTGCTATAATGATTGGTGTGGTTATAATCGTTGGATCCTTTCTCTTCTCTATATACATTGGAAGAAAGTTAAGAAACTAAAAGGAGGGTCTGCGAGATGAGGAAGTTTCTGGTGGTTCTGTTGATTTCGTTGGTTGTTGTGAGTGCATTTGCGGTGAGAGAATTCGTGGGGGCGTGGCCCTACCCTGCACCAAACGTCGCACATTTCAACATATTCACAACCAACGCTGTGAGTTTCGGCAGAATCTACAACGAATTGATAAGGTTACCTTTGGCTTTCTACATTTGGGCTGAGGGAAAGTACATACCGATCCTCGCGACGGATTGGAAATTTGAACCCCCCGACAACCCCAAGAAGTTCATCGTTCATCTGAGAAAAGGTGTGAAATGGAGCGATGGAAGTGAGGTAACATCGAAGGATGTGTGGGCGAGCTACATGATAGGATACATAAGGGGATGGTCAGATTGGAAATACATAGAAAAGGTCGAAACACCGGATAAATACACCGTAGTTTTCCACCTGAAGAAGCCCACACTCTTGGTCGAGAGATTGATACTGAGGAATTCCAACATAGCTGATTACAAAACGTATGGAGAGTATGCGGAAAGGATCGCGAAACTCTTAGAGGAAGGAAAGGATAAGAGCTCCGATGAGATGAAGAAGTTGATCGTGGAATTCAACGATTTCAGACCCAAGGAAATGCTTGCCAACGGTCCCTTCATGCCGGATATGAACAATTACACGGAGGCAGAAGCTCATCTCATAAGGAATCCGTATTACTACGATAAGGAAACAGTGAAATTCGACAGAATAAGGTTGATAAACGGTGAAACCGCGGTTATAACACCCTTGATACTTGCCAAGCAAATAGATTACGCAACACATGCCTTCCCACCAGCCACGGAGAAACAGTTCATAGCGGAAGGGATAAGGATAATAAGGGCACCCCTCGGATCTGGACCAGCTCTCGTGTTCAACCATTCGGTGTATCCGTTCAACTTGAAGGAGTTCAGACAGGCTCTGGCGTATGCAATAGACAGGAAACAATGCGGATTTGTCTCCATGGGCAACTCTGGAAAGGGAGTAGTTTACATGGCTGGAATGAGTGACAACTTAGTTCCAGTTTGGATGGAGAAGGATGCGATATCCAAGCTCAACAGATACGAGTACAACCCGAAGAAGGCTGAGGAGATTCTCCTGAAGCTCGGATTCAAGAAGGGAAAGGATGGAATCTGGAGGGACGATAAAGGCAACAAGCTCGAATTCGAACTCATAGCACCTTCCGAATGGACCGATTGGTTTGCCGCTGCCGAGAATGTCGCGAGCCAACTCAATGACTTCGGAATGAAGATAACTGTTAGAGGAATAACTTGGACACAGGTTCTGCCAACTATAAGGGAAGGGAAATTCCAACTGGCTATACAGCTCTGGGGTAGCGGTAATCCGCATCCGTATTACGCACTTTACAACGATTTCATAAGGATGAACATAGAAAAATACAGGGGAGGAATAGGAACGAATCTGGGTATGAACTTCCCGCTGGAGAATGTGAAGACTGATAGGTTCGGAGAGGTGAATGTTTACGACGAGTTGATAAACTCCGTCGTTGGAACGGATAGAAATGAGCATGTAAAGAGAATAACAAAACTTGCTCTCGTCTTCAACGAGACCCTTCCGTTGATACCACTCTGGGAGAGATACGGAAACAATCCGGCACTCGACGGTGTGAGAGTCACCGGATGGTTACCCGAGGGAGATCCAATATACAAGAACAACGTCTATCTCGACAATTTCGTGACTTACATGATCCTCAAAGGAATTTTGAAACCTGTGGAATGAATCACGATGAATCCCCCGCCATGGCGGGGGATTTTTATCCATGTTTTTCCATCCAACTGAATTTCTTGGGAGGTGAAGAAATTGCGTAAAGGTGTTCTCTTCCTCATGATTATCTTCATGGTTTCGATCGCTCTGGGTGAGGTTGTTTTGCAGTATTGGTTCTGGGATCCCAACTTTGCGGATCAGGAAAGAGCGATGATAAGAGAATTTGAAAAAACGCATCCAGGAATAAAGGTCGAATTGACTGCGCTGGATCCCAAGAGCTACTGGACAAAACTTGCAGCGATGGCTGCTGCAAAGAAGATGCCCGATGTCGTTGCCATGCATCCGAACTCTGTGGAGGATCTCGTGGATCAGGGAGCTTTGGTCGATCTGACGGATTACATATTGAGAGATTTCAACAAGGAGGATTACTTCTGGAGTGTTCTCGAATCGAGTTTCAGGGTTCACGATAGATACTATGCAGTGCCATTCGCTTGGGTTGGAAGCGTGCTTTACTACAACAAGGATCTTTTCGACAAATACGGTGTCCCGTATCCAACCGAGGATTGGACATGGGATGATTTTCTGAAAGCTGCGAAGAAGCTAACGATAGATGAAGATGGAGATGGAAAGCCTGAGATTTGGGGATACATGGTCTTCAGCAGATACGCCGTATTCGACGGCTGGATACTCCAAAATGGTGGGGATTATCTGGACAGGGAAAATATGAGATGGGCACCAGATGAGAATGCGAAAGAGGCTATAAAATTCATATACGAACTGGTTCAGGTTCACAAAGTCGCACCGAGACCGAAGGACTACGATCTCGACAAGAAGAAGATAAAGATCATGTTCTCACAACAGAAAACAGCCATGATAACTGAAGGAACATGGAACATAAAGTACATGCGTGAGGACATGCCTGCCAACTTCAACTGGGATATAGCTTACATACCGAGGGGTCCACACTGGAAAGGAAATGTCATGCACGCATGGGCTGATGGACTCGCCATATCCTCATCATCCAAGCACAAGGAGGAAGCATGGGAATTCATAAAATTCCTGATCAAGAAGAGACCAGCGGATTGGTACTATCCTGGAAAGGTTCCATTCTACAAGAAGGAAGCATTCTCCGACAAATGGGACGACTGGAAAACTAAGGGACTGCCACCGGAACACAAGAAACTGATACTCGAATACGGTAAGAATGCGAAGCACTTCTACACAAAGTATTGGAAATTCTGGAGAGGATACGCAAGTGCGGAAGGAGCAGGATTGAGTGCTCTGATCGATTCACTCCTGAATGGAGAGATAACCCTGGATGAGTTCTATAAGAAGGCGGATAGGGAAATAAACAGGATGTTGAGGAAGGCTTACAAAAAGAGAAAATGATACGGTTTCAGAACCCATGAAGGGAGGATGAGGAACCCCCTCGCGGGGGTTCCTTTTATAAACCTGGAGGGATGAGGAATGAGATACAAATGGTATGTTCCTTACCTTTTCATACTTCCCGCGATGATAGGTCTCTTCGTGTTCAGACTTGGTCCCATATTCTTCGCGATATCCATGGCTTTCACGGATTGGAGTCCATTCGGCTCACCGAGTTTCATAGGTCTTGAAAATTTCATCGATCTCTTCACGTCTCCGGATTTTTGGAGAATACTACTCAACACCCTGTT
>QNAU01000045.1 GCA_003641545.1 Thermotoga sp. | reverse complement strand
ATAGTTGATATGTTGAATGAAAAACTTCAGAGGTTGAGGGAGATCTTCCGAGGAGAGGCGCAGTTCATAGTGGACAGGGACGTTGATATGATAATAGTAAAGATAAAGGATAAAGAGACGGGTGAGTTGATAAGACAGATACCACCAGAAGTGGCGGTGAAGCTGGCGAGGAATATCGCTGAGTTCATGGGAATACTTCTCGATGAACTCGCCTGATCTTTTCCTTCATTCTCGTTGAAAGAAGGTGATCCCATGGAGGATTACACGAATGGGTTCAGTATATACAACCCTCTGAGAGTATCGGGTGCAGTAAGTGGACTGGATACTGAGAGTATAATAGATGCAATACTGGAATCCGAGACCAGAAGGCTGAATGAACTTCAGAAAAAGCAGGAAACCTTGGAGTTGAAGCAGGAAGTTTACCAGGAAGTGAAGAGCAAACTCGAGGAGTTCATGGATTTTCTTTTCAACTACAAACTTTCATCGACTTTCAGAAGGATGAAGATCGATGTATCGAATGAAGACGCCTTGAGTGTTAGTGTCACCACTTTGAAACAGCCTACTTCGTTCAAGGTAAGGGTTCTGAATCTTGCAACTTACAGCACCTACAATCCATCCGAGAACTTCGGAGAAATTCCGGACAGTTCAACTCAGTATTCTTCCCTGAACACGAGGGTCACGCCGGTGGAAGGAACCTTCTACATAAACGGGGTAGAGATAGAGGTCGAATCCACCGATACGATCTCGGACATAGTCGACAAGATAAACTCGTCATCTGCTGGAGTGACAGCGGTTTACGACGATACGACGGGAAAACTCGAATTGACGAGTTCCTCAGAGATAAGGATACTGAATGGAACAAGCAATTTCATCGAGGTCTTCAACTTGAGTGATGCGCCACTCGTGTATTCCGGTGGAACGTATTCACTCGAGAGCACCGTCCATGTTGGAGCGGAGAGGGAAAGTTCATCCATCAGCTCCGTTGGATCGAAGAAGGGATACACATTCAACGCTGGTAGTATAAAGATAAATGGAGTTTCGATCGAGCTGGATGGAACGGAGACTCTCTCGGATTTCATAAGGAAAGTGAACTCCTCCGATGCCAACGTGTACGCATGGTACAGCTACTCCGAGGACAAGGTTTACATAAGATCGAAGGTTGGAGGTAGTACGGACATAATTCTCGAAGACACCGATTCCACGAATGTTTTCAAAATACTCGGCTTGGATGGTGGAACTGTCAGTGCGGGAAATTCTGCGCACATACAGGTCAGTTTCGATGGAGCGAACTGGACGGATTATTACAGCAATTCGAACACGATCGAGATGGATGGTCTCAACATAACGGTTAAATCCACCACACCCACCGATGTCGAAGTCAGCGTGTCGAGGGACATAGATTCGGTAATCGATGTGATCGGAGATTTCGTGGAGAAATTCAACGAGATAACCGAGTATCTGTACAACAAGCTGAACGAGGAACCGGTTGAGGATAAGGATTGGGATGAAATGACGGAGGATGAGAAAAAACAGGGAATCCTTAGAAACGATCCAACGTTGAGAAGAATATTCGACGAGATAAGATCCATCATATACACCACCGTTCAGGGACTTGATGAATACAGAAGTTTGCCAGAGATAGGCATAACCACGGGTTCGATCGGATCCGGATACGAAAACATGATGAAGGGAAAGATAGAACTGGATGAGGATGAACTCAGATCCGCTCTTGAAGATAACTTTGATGATGTTGTGAAACTGTTCACGCTGGATGAGGATGAATCCGAAGGAATAGCGGTTCAACTGTATTCCAAACTGAGAGAGTATACCAAATTCGGAGGCTTGATAGATTCGATCGCCGGTGTGAACGGATCCATATCGAGAGAGATGAGCTTTCTGTCGGAAATGATCGTTGAAGAGGCAACGAGACTTCAAGAAAGGGAATTGATGCTGTGGAGACAGTTTGCAATTTTGGAGAACTTCTTATCCAGGATACAGATACAGAGCGGTTGGCTGAGTCAAACCTTCGGTCAAACGGGTAACACCACCCAAACTGGGTAAAATCACCCCCACGGACGGGGGTGATTTCATTTTTTTCAGGTTCATTCCACCTTCTTTTTGAGGATCTCCCTTATCTTGGCTTCAACACCTGACGCCTTACCTGGAACACATTTCCCTGGATCTTCATTCTTCTTGACTATGGCTCTCGCATAGGCTTCACAACCTGGATATCCACACATACCGCAGTTCGCACCTGGAAGAACTGATATTATTTCTTCTATCCTCGGATCTTCCTTGACCTCGAAGACCTTCGCAGAATATGCTAAGAGCGCGCCGAATCCGAATCCAAGTATTCCGAGAAGTAGAGCGGAGTAAAGAACCACCATTCTCTCACCCCACGTTTACAGCTTGACAAGCCCCTGAAATCCCATGAAAGCCATCGAAAGAAGTCCCGCGGTTATGAGAGCGCTGGCGGTACCTTGAAAACTCTTCGGTACCTCTTGGAGATCGAGCTTTTCTCTTATACTCGCGAACAGGATCAACGCTAAACCAAATCCAACCCCTGTACCTATGGAGTGAAAGAGCATCTCGAGAAAACCGTATTCGAGTTGGACGTTGAGAATCGCTAAACCGAGGATGGCACAGTTGGTCGTTATCAACGGGAGGTATATTCCCAAAGCTTCGTACAACGCCGGACTGAATTTCTTCATGAACAGTTCGACGAACTGAACGAGCGATGCTATGACAAGTATGAAGACTATGGTTCTAAGAAAACCGATTCCGAGGGCTCTCAATATACCTTCCAGAAACCAAGTTATGGATGATGCCAAAACCATGACAAACAGAACCGCGAAACTCATCCCGATGGCGGTATCGATCTTCTTCGAAACCCCCAAAAATGGACATATTCCCAGAAATCTCTGAAGAACGAAATTGTGCACGAGAATTGCGGATACGAATATCAAGAATATCTTCATTCAACTTCACCCCTTCTTCGATCCCTTGAATTTCAAGGATATGGAGTTGAAGAATCCCGCGAGTAATCCCAAGACTATGAACGCACCTGGAGGAAGTATCATTATGAATATGCTGTAATCCTTAGCCCAAATTCTGTAACCGAATATCGTTCCGTTGCCGAGCAGTTCCCTTACCGATCCAAGGAGCAGAAGGGAAAGTGTGAATCCAACTCCCATCCCGAGACCATCGAGAAAGGAAGCCAAGATGTTGTTCTTGGATGCGAAAGCCTCCGCTCTCCCAAGTATGATGCAGTTGACCACTATCAAGGGTATGAACAATCCCAAGGTTTTCCAGAGTTCGTAGGTGAACCCATGCATGAGAAGATCCACCATCGTGACGAAGGATGCTATCACAACTATGTATGCAGGAATCCTGATCTTCTGAGGGATGAATTTCCTTACGAGTGATACCACGACGTTCGACATGGTGAGAACGCTGAGTGTGGCGAGTCCCATCCCGAGACCGTTCATCGCACTGGTCGTGACTGCCAAGGTTGGACACATACCGAGAACCTGCACGTATGTGGGATTCTCCTTTATTATTCCCTTCGTGAATTCTCTAAGATATCCCATCTCATTTCACCCCTTCCACCTTACCGAGCCATTCGAACATGCAGTTCAGGGTGTTCACAACTGCCCTCGGCGTTATGGTGGCACCTGTCATGATGTCACTCGTTTGGATAACTCCATCTCTCTTCAACTTCTCGATTTCCTCCCTCTTGTCCTTCGGCATCACACCCGCATCCTTGTTGACCTTCAATCCCTCACTCTTCTTGAAAGCTGAAAAAGGAACCCCGTAGAATCTTTTTTTGACCTCACTTTCCGATATTCTTGCCCCAAGTCCCGGTGTTTCCTGAGAGTAGTCCAGAATCTCTATGGCATTTTCGAACATTCCATCAGCTTTCTTCACGAAGGATGCCATGACAACGACATCTCCACCGTATCCGGGGGAACTTCCCGTCAGTATGAATATTTCCTCTCCGTTCAATCCCTTGAATCTGTAGACAGGTGAATACACCTTAGCCTTGAATTTCCGACAATTACACACGATCCCACTTTCATCCGACCTCCAGATCTTGTTCTCGAGTTCGGACAGACTCTTCGGTAACTCTGAATCATCCACCATCAACTTTCCGCTTTCCGGATCGATCAAAACTTCCCTTATCGCTTTCAATTTGGCGTTGAGTTCGGCTTTCTCTATGGGTTTTTTAACCATGGCGTATATCAAACCCAGCCCTATCCCAGCGATCAAGGTGACCAGAGTCAATATGAGGGCTGTTTTCAGTATCTCACCCATTTTTCTTCACCCCACCGTAACCGAACTTCTTTGGTCTCGTGGCTGATTCTATCAGTGGAACGAATGCATTCATTATTAGGATTGAAAAACTCACCCCTTCTGGATATGCTCCCATGAGCCTTATCACCATCGTTATCAGACCACAGCCGATTCCGAAGATCACCTTCCCTTTCGGGGTGATGGGACTCGTCACCATGTCCGTAGCCATGAACAACGCACCGAGCATCAAACCACCTGCGAGTATGTGGAAGATGGGATCACCATACTTCTCGGGATTCACAGCCCAGAATATACTCGATATCACGAACACCGTTCCAACGTAAGATAGAGGTATGTGGAGTGAAACCCTCTTTCTGATCAGCAGATAGATGAAACCGAGAATCAAAAGGAAGGCGCTCGTTTCACCTATCGAACCACCGACATTTCCGAAAAAGAGCTTCAAATATCCCGTGTGAACAGCAGAATATCCGTGTTCCTTGAGAATCCCGAGGGGGGTTGCGGTCGTTTGTACATCCCAAGGTGAGAGCCAGAATTTCGGGAATGAAGGCTTCACCCAGCTCGTCATGGCTGTTGGAAAGGACATCAGCAGGAATGCTCTTCCGACCAACGCAGGGTTGAATGGGTTCGTTCCCAGCCCACCGTAGATGTGTTTACCCACGATAAGGGCAAAAGCAAGTCCAATTAAGAATGCCCAGAACGGTAATTTCACACTGACGTTCAAAGCTAAGAGAAGACCGGTGACACTCGCGCTACCATCCGATTTGAAATTCTTCTGCTTTCTGAAGAACCTCATTATCACATACTCTATTGCCTCTCCCCCGAATATACCCACCAGCGCGAGAACCCACGCATACCATCCAAATATGAAGCCTGAGAATACCGTGACGGGTATGAGGGATATCAAAACATCCCTCATTATCTTTTGGACGTCGTCGGGATCCTTTATGTGAGGTGCGGGGATAACCTCGAATGTCCTCATTTCTTTCCCCTCCTCAAAGCGCTGTAAACCCTCTTCCCAAGCTTTATGAATTTGACGTGATCAATCTTGGATGGACATATGTACGTACAACTTCCGCATTCTATGCAGTCGAACAGCCCTTCCTCGTATGCTTGATCGTATCTCTTCATGTATGTCAGCTTGTACAAACGGTTGGGCATCAGGTTCATCGGACATACCTCCACACATCTTCCACAGTTTATACAATTTCGCTTGACACCTCTATCGATTTCTTCTTCGGTCAAGACGAGGATTCCCGATGTCCCTTTCACTATGGGTAAGGTGGTGTTTGGAATCGCTATTCCCATCATTGGACCACCAAGCACAATTCTTTTGACATTTCCAACGAATCCTCCGGCAAAATTTATCAGATCTTCGATCTGTGTTCCAATTCTGGCAACCACGTTCTTTTTTTCTTTCACCCCTCCCCCGGTTATCGTCAATCCTCTCTCGATGAGAGGTTTTCCATTCACCACCGCTTCTTTCACCGCGAGAGCAGTCCCAACGTTCTGGACAACCACACCCACATCCAAGGGAAGTCCACCGGATGGAACCTCACGTCCGGTCAGAACCTTTATGAGATGTTTTTCGGAACCTTGAGGATATTTCGTTTTCAACGGGAATACCTCCATACCGTATTTCTCAGCGTGTTTCTTCATCTCATCCACCGCATCCATCTTGTTGTCCTCTATCCCTATCATTACCCTCGGATTTCCAAGAACCTTCGATATTATTCTTATTCCCTCCACTATCTCCTCGGCTTTTTCCAACATGAGCCTGTGATCTATCGTCAGATAAGGCTCACATTCCGCACCGTTGATTATGAGGGTATCTATCTTCTTATCCTTTGGAGGGGTTAATTTGACGTGGGTTGGAAAGGCTGCTCCTCCCAGACCCACTATTCCCGCTTCCTTTATCCTCTCGATTATCACCTTCGATTCGAGATCCTTCCAGTCCATTTCCTCCATCTTTTCCCATTCATCTTCCCCTGTTCTCTCTATCACGATTACCTCATCCGGTTTCCCGTATATGTGATGTGTCATCTTCTTGATCTCCCTCACGACACCGGTTATGGGTGAATGAAGATTGGAGGATATGAAACCACTTATCTCCGCTATCTTCTGACCGGTTTTGACATCCTGTCCCTGCTCCACTAAACGTTTTGGAGGGGCACCGGCACTCTGGGTCAGAAAGAGAAAAACTCTGTCTGGAAGAGGAGCGAATTCTATCTTCTCATCCTTCGATAATTTCCTGTATGGAGGATGAATCCCCCCTTTGAAGGTTGAAATCGGCATCTTATCCCCCCTTCTTCGAAAACATGAGAGTGAAGAAATCAAATCAGCATTCGCTTCGAAACCTTTCTCAACATATCGAGATAATCCTTGTGAGCCTTACTACCCATTATAGCATGCGTTAACTTCTTTCCCATCTCGACTCCGGGTTGATCGAAAGGATTCACACCGAGCAATCCACCCATGATCACCGTCATCAACTCGTAGGTCATGAAAAACTCACCCACATTTTTCTCGTTGATCTCATCGAAACTGATCGTCATGTTTGGAACACCGTTCAAAGCTAAGGATATGGATGTTGCCTTCTGCTCCGCGTTTATCAACTCTCCGAGGGTCTTACCGCACAGATGGACCATGTCCTGAAAGTTCTCGTGTATCCTCGGTATCTTCATACATCTTTCATGTTTATCAACTCTCAGAAAGGTTATTATCTTATCCTTCGGTCCCTCGTTGTAAAGCTGTATCTGTGAATGCTGATCCGTTGCACCGAGAGCCATGACCGGTGTTGGTCCCACCTCCACCTTGTTCCCGTTTGTATCGAATTTCTTACCGAGCGATTCCGCCAAAAGTTGTCTGAACCATTCCGCAAGTGAGAGAAGCCTGTTGGAATAAGCCATCATCACGTTCACATTCTTACCGGTTCTGTAGAAGAGGTAATAAGATAGCGCGGTCATGATTGCATGGTTCTCCTTCAGATCGTTCTTGAGAAAATCATCGTAAGCTTTTAAGGCACCTCCCCTCAGCTCCTCCGTGTTCACGCCACCAGCTTCGGCTGAGACGAGTCCCACCACACTGAGAACGCTGAACCTACCACCGACATCCTTCGGTATGTACAGGGTTGGAATTCCATCCGATTCCGCGACCTCTCTGAGAAATTCAGCATCCGGATCGGTTGTTATCAACATGTGTTCGCGCGGATCCACCCCCAAGGAATCCATTATTCCACGCACGATCATGTACACCGCCACGGTTTCCACGGTCTTGCCGGATTTTGATATGACGTTGAAGAAGGTCTTTCTGAAGTTCAGCTTCTCCATGATCGAACCGACGAAATCCGGATCCACGTTGTCTATTATGTGTATCCTCGGGAATCCCCTTCTTCCCTCTTTGGTTTCATCGTTCCATTCCGGACCGCATATCGCATCCCTCACCGCTTTGTTTCCAAGTGCAGAACCTCCGATCCCTACGACGACGAAATCATCGAAATCTTTGAAGTGTCCGAACCTTTTCGCCATCTTTTTCGCGTTCATCAACTGTGAATCCTCGAGAACGATCCTCACGAAACCCGGAGGTTCCTTTCTCAAATTTTCAACCAGTTCCTTCACACCTTCCAACTCTCTCTCGAAGGATTTTTCATCCAGCCCATTCTCGATGTTCGGACGGAAGAAAAAGGTCATATCGAACTTCAGAGACATCCCTTCCCCTTCCCTTCAAAACTCAGTATTTCAACAATGAAACAACCTCGTAATCTTTCAACTTCTCCCTCGGTTTCAAATACGTGAGCTCTATCAACGCGGCTATACCCACGACATTCCCACCCATCTTCTTCACCAACTTGGCGATCGCATTCATCGTTCCTCCAGTTGCCATCACGTCATCCACTATGACCACCCTTTTCATCTCATCCAAAGCATCGGAATGGATCTCGAGCTTCTCCTTGCCGTACTCCAATTCGTATTCTATGCTGACGGTGGTGTATGGGAGTTTTCCGGGTTTTCTGACGGGAATGAAGCCCTTTCCCAACTTGTAAGCCATCGTTGAACCGAAGATGAATCCTCTGGACTCTGGAGAAACGATCAGATCAAAATCCCATTTTTCAACAGCATCGCACAGTAAATCCACCGCGGTTTGAAATGCCCTCGAGTTCTTCAAAAGGGGGGTTATATCTCTGAATATTATCCCCTTGACTGGGAAATCTGGAATGTCCCTCACGTAATTTCTCAGATCCAACTTGATCCCTCCCACACCGTATGATAATCTTATCACAAACTCATGAAAATTCCGAATTTAGAAGATTCAAGAGCAATTTGAAGGTTTCAGAATAGTCGTCTTTACTCATCAAGGATGAAGGTCCGTGTATGTATCGTGCGGGAATGGAGATCACTCCACACGGTGTTCCACTCTTCCTCGTCGCTATCGACAGAGCGTCGGTCGCCCCTATCGT
>QNAU01000261.1 GCA_003641545.1 Thermotoga sp. | reverse complement strand
CCACATAACGGGCATAATTCCCGCAAAAAACAAGCCAATAGTTGGTGACAACGTCTTCCTTCACGAATCAGGAATACATCAGGATGGGGTTTTGAAGATGAGGGAAACGTATGAGATCATGAAGCCGGAGGATATAGGCAGATCCTCCGAAACCTTGGTCATGGGGAGACATTCCGGAAGACATGCGCTCAAAAGAAAGCTTGAATCATACGGCGTTTTCCTCGAGGATGAACAGTTCGACAAGGTGTTCGAAAAGTTCACCGAACTTGCGGACAAGAAGAAAGAGGTTTACGATGACGATATACTCTCCATAGTTTCGGAAATTTTGAAGGAACCCATGGGGGGATACGAACTGTTGTATTTCCATGTCCACACGGGTAAGACGATTCTACCCACCGCAACGGTGAAGTTGAGGTTCAAGGACGAGGAAAAAGAGGCGGCTGAAACTGGAAATGGCCCGGTGGATGCGATTTTCAAGGCAATAGACAGAATAACGGGGATAAAAACGAAGTTGGAGGAGTATCTCATACAGGCTGTGGGTTCTGGGAAGAATGCCCAAGGTGAGGTGAAGCTTACTCTCAACATAGATGGAATCTACCAAACAGGTAGAGGGACATCGACCGACATCATAGAAGCTTCGGCGATGGCTTATATAAATGCTCTGAATAAGTATCTCCTGTCCTACGGCAAGGTGTGAGAACATGGGAATGACGATGAGTCAGAAATTGTTGTCCATGAAGGCTGGAAGAAAAGTTGAACCTGGCGAATTTTTATTATTGGATGTGGACGTTGCCCTTGCCAACGATATAACTGCCCCCATAGCCATACGGAAGTTCAAGGAATACGGTGGGATAAAGGTTCACGATCCGGATAAGATCGTGATAGTTCCCGATCATTTCGTCCCGAACAAGGACATAAAATCCGCCATGCAGGTCAAAGTCCTCAGGGAATTTGCGAGGGAACAGGGGATATCCAAGTTCTTCGAGGTTGGAAGGATGGGTATAGAACATGTGCTACTTCCGGAGGAAGGATTGGTCAAGTCTTTCGATCTGGTCGTCGGTGCGGATTCTCACACCTGCACCTACGGAGCGCTTGGTTCGTTCTCAACGGGTGTCGGTTCAACGGATATAGCTGGAGTTTACCTGACGGGAAAGGCATGGTTGAAGGTTCCAAGGAGCATCCTCGTGAGATTGAAAGGCGAGCTCAAAGAATTCGTGTGTGCCAAGGATTTGATACTGAAGATAATATCGGTTCTGGGTGTGAACGGTGCGAACTACAAAGCCATGGAATTCACCGGACCAGCTCTGGAAAATCTGTCTATGGACGGTAGATTCACGGTATCCAACATGGTGGTCGAAGCGGGGGCGAAGGTCGGCATATT
The DNA here is from genome assembly GCA_003641545.1 of Thermotoga sp. GTDB lineage: Bacteria > Thermotogota > Thermotogae > B21-G9 > B21-G9 > B21-G9. The sequence goes on along the minus strand of QNAU01000261.1, from coordinate 1,152 downwards.
CCCTGTGGACGAGAAAACAGTGGAATACGAAAAGGAGCGTGGAATAGATGTTGAAACTTTCCACCAAGATGAGGATGCAGAATATGAGAATGTTCTCGAATTCAACCTGAACGATCTCGAACCTCAGGTTGCTTATCCGTACCTACCCTCCAACACGAAGGATATAACCTCCGCGGTGAAGGATGAAATAAGGATAGATCAGGTGATCATAGGAAGCTGTACGAATGGAAGAATCGAGGATCTCAGGATCGCGGCGAAGATACTGAAAGGAAGAGAGGTTGCACCCTGGGTCAGATGCATAGTCATACCGGGGAGTCAGAAGGTGATGAAACAAGCCTTGAAGGAAGGACTCATGGATGTGTTCCTCGACTCGAATTGTGCTGTTTCCACACCCACGTGCGGTCCGTGTTTGGGAGGCCACATGGGCGTTCTGGCTGAAGGTGAGGTGGCGGTGTCCACAACGAACAGGAATTTTGTCGGGAGGATGGGACATCCCAAGAGCAAGATATTCTTAGCATCTCCCGCAGTTGCAGCTGCGAGTGCCGTGAAAGGATACATAGCGGATCCAAGAAGAATATGATCTGAGGGGTGAATCGGATGAGCATAAAAGGTAAGGTCTTTCTTTTCGGGGACAACGTCAACACGGATGAGATAATACCCGCGAGATACCTGAACACATCCGATCCGAATGAACTTGCAAAGTATTGTATGGAGGATGTGAGACCTGGATTTGGAAGAAGGGAGGATATAAGGGGGGGAATAATAGTCGCCGGTGAAAATTTCGGTTCGGGATCGTCGCGTGAACACGCACCCATAGCCATAAAGTATTCTGGGATATCCTGTGTCGTGGCGAAATCCTTCGCGAGGATATTCTTCAGGAATTGTATAAACATAGGTCTTCCGATAGTTGAGCTGAAGGAAACGGATGAATTCGATGAAGGAGACATCGTGGAGATCGATTTGGAAAGTGGAAGGATCAGGAATCTGACGAAATCGAGGGAATACAGTATAAATCCGTATCCGGACTTCCTTCAGGGAATAATCGAACATGGAGGTTGGCTCGGGTACCTGAGGAGTCTCAAGGAGATGGGAACGTGAAATACAGGGTGGCTATACTTCCCGGTGATGGTATAGGACCTGAGGTCATGGATG
>QNAU01000260.1 GCA_003641545.1 Thermotoga sp. | reverse complement strand
CCGTGTATGATCTCGAAGGTTTGAGTATCGCCAAGTTCCCAACCTTCTCCACGGCTACCTTGAGATCCGTTTCTTCGATCGGAAGTATGTGAAATTTTCTCAAAAGTTCCACATCGACTTTGTTCATGACGGATGGATGTGGAGGCATGGCTGGGATCATCGAGACGAATGTTGAGAATATGAGAAAAATCGCGACGATCTTCCCGAGAATTCGAATCTCCATCACCCCCTCGATCCTGTCTGAACCTATTCTACATGATATCCCTTTTGTGATAAAATCTGAATAACAGGAATCGAGGTGTGAGATGTGCAAGAGTTGTTGGCAATTTTGGTCTTCCTGACAATTTACGCACTTCTAATCAGCGAGAAAGTGGATAGATCAATAGTCGCCATACTGGGTGCAACGGTTCTGTTGTTCTTTGGCGTTTTCGAGGATCCGTTGAAAGCTTACACAGAATACGTGGATTACAACACCATATATCTTCTCATAGGGATGATGCTCTTCGTCAACACCATAAAGAGAAGTGGTATATTCCAATTCTTTGGGCTTTTGACGTTGAAGATATCCGGTGGAAACCTCGTTTCTCTATTTTTCTCCCTCACCTTCATGGTCGCCTTCCTCTCAGCCATACTCGACAACGTCACGACGATACTCGTCACCCTTCCCATGACCTTCGCGATATGTGACACCATAGAGGTTGATCCGACTGTCTTCGTCTTCGGGGAGATATTCGCATCCAACATAGGTGGAACGATGACATTGGTTGGGGATCCACCGAACATAATGATTGGATCGGCAGCTGGTCTCACCTTCATGGATTTTTTGAAGAACACCGCGCCGATAGCTCTGCTGAACCTTCTGGTCGTGGACATCATCATACTGATCATCTCGAGGAAAAGTTTCAAACTCGGAAGGGACATAAGGGAAGCGTTGAAGATAGATCTCAGGAAGACGATAGTCAACATGAGAGATTTCAAAATTTCACTTTCATTGCTCCTTATGGTGATAATCCTGTTCACATTTCAGCATCAGCTTGGAACGGAAAGCTCCGTCATAGCCCTGTTCGTGGGTTTTTTGTCTGTTCTTTTGATGTCCAAAAAAGGGGTCAAAGAGATTCTGAAGGAGGTGGAATGGGAGACGATACTGTTCTTCCTGGGATTGTTCATCGTCGTCGGAGGACTCGAAGAGGTCGGTTTACTGGAGAGGATGGGGAGGTTTCTCATGAACTTGGCGAAGGGCAATTACGTCATGACCGAGATGCTCATCCTCAACTTTTCGGGTTTGATTTCCGCCTTCGTGGACAACATACCCTACACCGCGACGATGATACCGGTTATAGAATCCCTGAAAAAACTCGATCCGGTGACATTTCACAATCTGAATCCACTTTGGTGGTCGCTCTCACTCGGAGCATGTCTCGGCGGAAATGGAACGGCAGTCGGAGCTTCAGCCAACGTTGTTGGTCTCGCCATCTTCCACGATTATTACGGATCACGCAGAATATCATTTCTGAACTTTTTGAAATTTGGTATGCTCGTTCTGGCGATCAACTTGGTTCTCTCATCTTTGTATGTTCTCATCAGATACAGATAGAAGATTCTGAAGAGTTCTTCTCAACTTCGGATCCTCTATGTCGTTCAATTGTTCAATCGATTTGAACTTCGATTTGAAGGTTGAAAGCACGATGAGATCGATGACAAAATCCAGAAGTTTCTTCGGATGATCATGCGACGCATCATCCAGTATAGATTCCATCTCAGATCCCATGTTCTCGATCTTTCTCACCACATTCCTCGCGAAATACCAGTTCAGATCTCCTATCTCCGGGATCACCTCGTCGAGAAATTCCTCAATCTCGAAATCCCCATCCAAGTAGAAATATTCGTACAATCTGAGCAATATCCTGAGGGATGCAAGGGTCTCACTCGATCCGTGGAATGCGATGGCTATTCTGTTCAGTTCCTTCTCGATTCTCAAAAATTGTCCTTTCATCTCTGAAAGTATGGAAGAAATGTAAGGTATTATGTCGATCTTTCCCTCGTTCAAGGTGGTTGGATTGAATCCCCCGGTTTCCACTATGTACCTAAGGTTGTCGATGGTTGATCCCTCGAGTTCCTCATTTTCCAACATATCGGATGCGATCTCGATCAGATCGATCGAAAAAGTTTCGAATGGTTCTCCAGATCCCCTCGACACCACTTTTTCCAGGGAATTCTCAAAAGCCTGCACCTTGGGTGACCAAGCGTTGTATCTCTTGAGAAGATCCAACGACCACGCTAACGTTTCGATATCTCCAAACTCGAAACTCGCACGCATCAATAGTTTCAGTGCTAATATTCCAACCTCGGTTGTGCTCGATATCTCTCTGAGGATGCTGGAAGCTCTCTCGTATTCATCGAAGATCAAAAGTGATCTCGCGAGCGTGATCTTGTAAGGTTCACCCTCATCGAGTTCCACCGCTCGTTGTGCGCTATCGAGAGATTTTTCATACAGCCCCACGTTCCTGCATATTATCGAATGTTCGTTGAACACTTCCGCCCTT
>QNAU01000259.1 GCA_003641545.1 Thermotoga sp. | reverse complement strand
CATCGTTTTGGGCGAGAGGATGTACGAGGCTTTGAAAATTGGTGTGTTTGCAGAGAGCATGGACGAAGCGGTATCAAAAGCGTTCGAATTGGCAGAATCTGGTGATGTGGTTCTTTTCAGCCCTGCGGGAGCCAGTTTTGACATGTTTCAAGATTACGAAGAAAGAGGAAGGGAGTTCAAAAGAGCCGTTGAGAGGTTGGTGAGATGAGTCCGAAGAGCGTTTTCTTTTTCGTGGTCGTTCTCCTAACTGTCAGTACAATGACTCTCGTCAGTATAAGCACCATAAAGGGAGAGGAGCCCATAACGGATCCCTGGAAGGGATTCGTCGAGGTGTCTTTCAGGTTAATGGCTTCGTTCGTCGTATTTCTGGTGTTCTCCAATGTGGACTACAGGATACACAAGGATCAGAAGATATTCTGGACGTATTACGCCGTTCTCATGGTCTCTCTGATCCTCGTTTTAATACTGCCGAGCCATGGAACAGAGGCCAAACGCTGGATAAAACTCGGAAATCTCTCGGTACAACCTTCGGAGTTCGTCAAGATTTACGTCATAGCCTTTCTAGCCCGATATCTCGAAAGTGTGAAAAACGAGATAAGGAAATTCGTGAATTTTTTAAAACCCCTCGCCGTACTCTCTCCCATGTTCATAGCTATAGCATTTGAACCGGATATGAGCACAGCACTGATAATAGTTCTGCTCTCCCTCTTGATCCTCTATGCGGGTGGGGCAAAGCTGTTCCACGTTCTTTTGGTGATCGGACTGGTGGTGATCACCGTGCTCTTTCTATTTCAAAGTGAAAAACTCAGAGGATATCAGATAGAGAGGCTCCGCTCCTTCATCAGGGGGAACATCTCCGAACAGACTCTGATGGCTCTGGAATCCATAAAATCCGGTGGGTTCGTTGGGAAAGGGGTGGTCATGGGAGATGTGAAACTCCTGGTTCCCGCAGTGGAGAGCGATTTCATATTGGCGATAGTCGGAGAGGAGTTGGGATACCTAGGAATCGCTATCGTACTGGTTGCATATCTGGGGCTGGTCTACTCCTTGGTGAAGATAGCCGAGAGGTTCGTGGAAGACGTGTTCGTCCGAATGTTCATCGTGGGCTACTCCTATCTGATAGTTCTCCAAGTGACGGTGAATCTGGGTGTGAACGCCGGAATCCTTCCAGTGACCGGCATACCCCTTCCATTTCTGAGTCACGGTGGTAGCTCGCTGATGTCCTTCATGTTGGGACTGGGGATCATAACCAACGCGGTGTATGGGAGAAGGGAAGAGGAAGAGTGAGGATAGTGGCCGCGGGTGGAGGTACAGGAGGACATCTGTTCCCGCTCCTGGCCATACTGGAAGAGCTCGGTTTCAGGGTCAAAACGGATGTTCTGTTCTTCTCGGTGAAGGGAAAGATAGACGACCGATTGGTCAGAAGGGATCACCCTTCATATCGCATCGTCCCCCTGAAACTCAGAGGGCTGAAGAGACCCATCGTCTCGTACGAAAACGTTGGAAGAGCCTGGAGATATCTCGCCGAATACGCGAAAGTCAGAAAGCATATCAGAGCTTTCAAACCGGATGTCGCCGTTTTGACCGGTGGATACATAAGCGCCGTGGTGGGATTCGCGATTCCCAGCTCTGTTCCAATCTTTGTGCACGAGCAGAACGTGATACCCGGCCTTGCCAATCGTGCCCTTCTGCGAAAGGCGAGGAAATTCTTCATATCCTTCGAGAAGAGTATGGAGTACATTCCAGAGTGTTGGCGTTGGAAGGTCGAGGTAACGGGAAATCCAGTCAGAGATCTGAGATTTTCGAAGGAGAAGATAGAGGTTCCGGACGGGATCGTCCTCGTTCTTGGGGGGAGTCTGGGAAGCGAGTTTCTCAATTCCTTAATGGAGAAGGTGTACGAGCTCGATAAAGGCAATTTCTACGTTCATTCCACGGGATCCAGAAAATGGACCGAGAGGCTCTCCAGATTCGAGAACGTTCTTACAAGGGATTTCATAGAACACATGCCGATCTACTGGAGAAAATCCAAATTCGTGATAGCCAGAGCCGGTGCCAGCACAATAGCCGAGATGATATATCACCGTGTTGGAGGTATACTCGTACCTTGGAAGGGATCGGCGGAATCTCATCAACTTGAGAACGCCAAGATCGCCGCTGAGAGGTTAAGTGTGGAGGTGTTGGATGAAGAGGAGCTGAGACCTGAGTACGTCGTTGAAAAGGTTAAAAGAAGTGTGTATCATAGAAAATCGCCTTTGACGAATCCGTCGAAGAAGATAGTGGATTCCATTATGGAGGAGATATCATGAAGATTCATTTCGTTGGAATAGGCGGGATGGGGATGAGCGCCCTCGCGATTCACAGGTTTCTGATGGGGGATAGTGTATCCGGTTCCGATATATTCCCTGGTGAGAGAACGATGTACCTGAAAAAACTCGGTCTCAGGGTCGAAATGGGTCATTCCCCGGATAACCTTCGAGAGGCTGATCTCGTCATAGCATCCAGGGCTGTACCGGATGACAACGTGGAGTTGATCAAGGCCAGAAAGAT
>QNAU01000044.1 GCA_003641545.1 Thermotoga sp. | reverse complement strand
GAAATAGATTATGCTGAGGATATCGCGGACAATCCAATTTACGTGCCAGTCATCTCAGCCTTTCTTTGGTTCAGTGAACATGAAATAGTTGAGGAAGGGGTGGTGGAATCCGTTGTGAAGGTTAAAAAGAGGGTGAACCCATTGAAAAAACTGTGGGAATTGTTCAAAAAGCTCGTTTGAGGAGGTGAAAGGGTGTTCGAAATAGACGATGGAAAGAACGTGAAAAGGGTTCCAAAGAGATCACCAGTCATAAAGGTTCTCGGGATAGGAGGAGCGGGAAACAACGCGATAAACAGGTTGGTCGAAGCTGGCATAGAGGGAGTAACGCTCATGGCTGCGAACACCGATCTTCAAACTTTGGAAGCATGCAGGGCGGATGTTCTGATCCAACTTGGGAAGGAGATCACAAGAGGTTTGGGTGCAGGTGGATATCCGGATATAGGTGAGAAAGCAACTTTGGAGAGTAAGGATGAATTGATCGAGCATCTCGAAGATGCGGACATGCTCTTCATAACCGCGGGACTCGGTGGAGGAACTGGAACCGGTGGTGCACCGATAGTCGCGGAAATATCGAGGGAACTTGGAATATTGACCATAGCGATCGTCACAACACCTTTTTATTTTGAAGGAAACGGAAGATGGAAGATAGCAGCGGATGGGGTGAAAAAGCTGAAGGGAAAGGTCGATGCGTTGATAAAGATATCGAACAACAAATTGCTCGAGGAACTTCCAGACGACATATCGGTCATAGACGCTTTCAAGGAAGCGGATGAGATCCTTCTGCAGGGTATAAAGGGAATATCCGAACTCATAACCCAGAGAGGATACATAAATCTGGATTTTGCCGACGTGGAAGCTGTGCTGAGAGATGCTGGAACCGCGATGCTCGGGATAGGAATCGGAAGAGGAGAAAACAGAGCGATGGATTCCGCAAGAAATGCTCTGGAAAGCAAACTGTTGGAGCATCCTATTGAGAACGCAACCGCGGTCATATTCAACGTGACAGCCGCACCGAACATAAAGATGAAGGAGGTACACATGGCTGCTGCGGTGATAAGGCAGGCGTGTAGTGAAGATGCGGATGTGAAATTTGGGTTCGCGATCGATGAATCCTTGGAGGATGAGATGAAGATAATATTGGTCGCGACGGGATTCATGGAGGAAGAGGAGAAGATAATATATCCGGATACGGACATACCGGCGATCTACCGCATGGGATTCGATTTGGAGAATCTTCAGTGATTTTTTGAGAAGGGGAAAGTATGAGGGAGAATGAAAGGGGAAGTCTGAGGTACAAAAGGATAGGCGAAATTCTGGTTGACAAAGGTATAATAACGAACGAGGATCTCGCGACCGCCATGAACATACAGAGATCCGTGAAAAGACCGCTCGGGGAGGTTCTCGTTGAATACGGTTACGCGACGTGGGAACAGATAGCGGAAGCTTTGGCAAGTCAATATAACTTGCCACTTTTGAAGGAAATACCCAGAAACATCGATCCAGATGTCATCGAAATGATCCCAAGGAGCATCGTCGAAAAGTACAGAGTTATACCTTTTGAAAAGAACGATGAGAAAAAGGAAATAAAGGTCGTGACAGATGAGGTTCTCAATCTCGGTAGAATCATACAGGAGATAAGATTCACGACCGGATACAATCCAATCGTCTATTTGACGTCGAGAGACAACTTTGAGACAGCATACACAGATTTCTACGAGAGAAAGATAGGAAAGGAAATAGTCGAGGAATTGAGGATAGCTGAGACCGAGATAAAGGAGGAAGATCTCACATTGGAGGCTGAGGAAACGGAAGAGGTCGAAACAGCACCGATAGTGAGGTTGGTCAACTCGTTGATAGATGGAGCGATAAGGGATCAGGCGAGCGATATACACATAGAACCTTTCGAGAAGGAAGTCGTCGTGAGATACAGGGTTGATGGTGTTTTAAGACGGATCATGAGCTATCCAAAGCATTCCCACAGTGGTGTTGTTTCGAGGGTGAAGATACTCTCAAATTTGGACATATCCGAGAGAAGGTTGCCACAGGATGGAAAATTCTACGTGAGGATAGACGATGAACAATACGATTTGAGGGTATCGACGATGCCGACGATATACGGTGAGAAGGTGGTCATGAGAATACTGCAGGTTTCGGCATCGAAGAAGAGGATAGAAGATCTCGGTTTCAGCGAATACAACAAGAAAAGGTTGGAACAGCTCATACAGCACCCGTATGGAATAATCTTGGTCACAGGTCCAACAGGTAGCGGAAAATCCACAACCCTCGTTGCGATCATAAACGAGTTGAAGGATGTCACGAACAACATAATAACCATAGAGGATCCGGTGGAATACAGCATAGAAGGAGTCAACCAGTGTCAGGTCAATCCCGAGATCGGGCTGACCTTCGCGAGAATGTTGAGGAGTGTTCTGAGACAGGATCCGGACATAATAATGGTTGGTGAGATAAGGGATAGAGAAACCGCACAGCTCGCCATAGAAGCTTCCATGACGGGACATCTCGTTTTAAGCACCCTTCACACGAACAATGCTCCCTCCGCGATCTCGAGACTCGTCAATCTCGGTGTCGATCCCTACCTCATAAGCACATCTCTGCTCGGCGTTCTATCCCAAAGGTTGGTCAGAACACTCTGTAATGATTGTAAGGAAAAGGTCGAGTTGAGGGAAGAACTCGTTGAAATGGCGAACACCTTGTATCCAGACTTGGAGAGGACGGAATACAGAGCGGTGGGCTGTAGAAGTTGTAAAATGAGTGGATACAGAGGGAGAACGGTCATATCGGAGGTTATGATCATAGATGACGAGATAAGGAGTATGATCGTCCAAGGAGCATCTGAAATGGAGCTGGAGAGAATAGCTCGAAAACGTGGGATGAGAACGATGTTCGAGGATGGAATGGAGAAGGTTCTCAAGGGAATAACGACGGTTGAAGAAGTGAAAAGGGTAGCATCCCTGGATTGAAGTTGATGATCCTTCATGAACGGTTCGAAGGGATTCAAATACCATTCTAAATCACCAGAGGAATGGAAGAAATACGACGAGGAGAAGGAAAGAAAATACAAAGAGTATAGAAGAGCGAGAAGAAAAAGCCTGACCATCCTGACGATCAACCTCTTCATAATCATCCTCGTCGCCTTTGGATTCTATTTCTTCCGCAGAATTTCCCCACCAACCAACGAGTTCACACATTTCTCGGATGGTTTGATAATTCAGATCAAGATGAAAAATGATGAACTCTTCCCAGCGGAAAAGATCGATGCTGAGGTTGATGTTTTGAATTCCTTGAAGAAAAAGAGGAAATTCCACATAGAGGATTTCGAATTCAAGGTAATCGATCCAAACGGTGAGATCATCTACTCTTTCTCACATCCGGATGAGGTCGAAGCGGAAATCGATCCATACGGATCGATCCTCGTGTTCGACCTGAGTAGAGAAGAAACGGTGACCCCGATGAAACCAGGAGTGTACACCATCATAGCACGGATGATCTTCAACGGAAAGAGCGTGATCCTCAAAAGGAAGATCAAGGTGAAGGAATCCTTCGAGGTGAAGCTGAGTTTTGAAAAGGATTTCTATTTTCCTGGGGAGATCCTGAATCTGAAGGTGGAGATATTCAACGGATCGGCGAAGGACAGGAGGATACACATAAGGGATGCGAATTTGAAGATAAACGATGTGGAATACAAATTGACACCTTTGGAAAAAGATGTGGAAATACAGGCGGGAGGAACAAAATTGGTGAAATTTTCCGAAAAACCATCCGTTCCAAGGAAAATGGGTAAAAATTCACTCAATTTGAGAATGAGCTTTGTGGTGGATGGAAGGATAGAAACCGTATCACGCTCTTCCTGTTTTTATGTCGTGAATGAAGATGAAATCGGTGATATCGCTGATTTGAGGATAATGACAGATTCGATGATATACGTTCAGGTGGGTTCTCCCTTTGGGTTTTCCGTTTATCTCGTGAACGATTCCAACGAGGACAAATTCGTTATGGTGGAAAAATTCGAGATGAGGATAAATGGGGGTGAAGAAGAGAAGGAAGAATTCAACTGGGTGGGTGAAAGAAGAGCGTACGTCCCAGCCAATTCGAAGAGAATCGTGTTCAAAACTGACGACTGGAAAACCCTTCAATTCAACAAAACAGGCGATCACCGAGTAATCATAAGGATGATCCTGAAAGGTGGTGAACTATCGCACGAATTCATCATAAAGGCGGTTTCACCTTAGGACCTCATCGGTAGGGGAACCGATTTTTATCCTTTCCGCACTGTGCCACAACCCTTCGAGATCGTAAAATTCCCTCGCCTTCTTCGTGAAGATGTGAATCACGAACTCACCAGCATCCACCAGAACCCAGCTCAGATTCGTCTTTTTGTCGTAATATATTATCTCGTGACTGGATTTCTTCAATTCCTCCACCACAGAATCCCTGAGAGCCTTCATGTGCGTCTTCGAGTTCGCAGTCGTTATTATGAAATAATCGGTTGGTATGGGGGTGTTTTCCATCTTCATCACTACCGTGTTCTCTCCCTCCTTGGATTCTATCGCTTCAACTATCCTCATAAGAATCTCGGGGATTTCCAAAAACTCTCACCTCCTGAAGATTTTTCATTCCACAGTCACACTCTTGGCGAGATTTCTCGGTTTGTCCACATCCAGCCCCCTCTCATCCGCTATGAAATAGGCGAAGAGTTGAAGCACCGGAGCCATGACGAGGGGATAGAGATATTCATGGACTTTCGGAATCTTCAGGGTGTGATCCAGAAGTCTGAAAACCTCATCATCACCTTCTGTAACCACTCCAACAACCTTTGCTTTCCTCGCTTTGACTTCCATGATGTTGTTCAACATCTTTTCCTTCATACGATCCGTAGGAACGATAGCAAAAACGGGGAAATCCTCATCGAGCAGGGCTATCGGACCATGTTTCAACTCACCCGCTGGATATGCGGTTGCGTTGGTATAAGATATTTCCTTGAGTTTCAGCGCTCCTTCCAACGCGGAAGGATAGCCCATCCACCTGCCTATGTACATGAAATTTCGGAATTTCACAAATTCTCTCGCGGTATCCCTTATGAGATTTGAATTTTCCAGTATTTCCTCGAATCTCGCGTGTATATCCCGAAGATCATCCAAGAATCCCGCCGGAATATTCTTTCCTTTGATCCTTGCGAGTTCCACACCGAGCAAAAGGAGAACCACGACCTGCGCAACGTAAGCCTTAGTCGAAGCGACACTTATCTCAGGTCCCGCGTTCAGAAAGATCGTTCTATCGGATTCCCTCGTCAAGGTCGATCCAAGGACGTTGCACAGAGATAACACCCTTCCGCCTTTCTCCTTGATCTTCCTGACAGTTTCTAAGGTATCTGCTGTTTCGCCGGACTGGGATATGGCTATGAACAGAGTTTCATCATCCACTTTGGTCTTCCTGTATCTCATCTCGGATGCGACATCCGTCTCCACCTCGATCTGGATCAGATCCTCGATGAAATATTTGAACAGCATACCCGCATGATGACTCGTTCCACATGCTATCATCTTCACCTTTTCAACGTTGGAAAGAAAATCTTCCCATCCCTTCAACTCCTCGAATTCGACCTTTGAACCTTTCATTCTTCCAGCCATTGCATTTTTCAACACTTCCGGTTCTTCCATTATTTCTTTGAGCATGAAGTGTTTGTATCCACCTTTTTCCGCGTCCCTTTCACTCCAACTTATGTGGAATATCCTCTTCTCCACGGAATCCTTCAACCCCACGAAATCCACGGTTCCTCCCACGGACACCGTTTCACCTTCATCGAGAAAGATCACTTCCTTCGTGTATTTGAGTATCGGTGTGATATCCGATGCGACCACACAGAAATTCTCATTCTTACCGATGACGAGGGGACTTCCCTTCCTCGCGGCGGCGAGTATCCCAACCTCATCGGAATGCATCGCCACAACCGCGTAGGAACCTCTCAGAAGTGGAAGAATTCTTCGAAGGGCTTCGAGGATATTCCCGTAGTAATTTTCCTCTATGAGATGAGCCAGCACCTCCGTATCCGTGTCAGAAACGAATCTGTGTCCTCTCTTCTCTAACTCCTTTCTCAACTCCTTGTGATTCTCTATGATACCGTTGTGAACAACGAAGATCTTACGCTCACAATCGAAATGTGGATGTGCGTTGACATCGTTCGGTTCCCCATGGGTTGCCCATCTCGTGTGCGCTATCCCGCCTTTTATATCCAAATCGAGAATATCACCGAGTGCAGTTTCAAGATCCGAAACTTTCCCTTTTATTTTGAACAACCTCACCGCATCTTCATCCCAAAAGGCTACACCTGCGGAATCGTATCCCCTGTATTCGAGTTTCTTCAAAGCATCTACGAGGTCTCTTACCTTTCCTCCCTCTCCAACGAAACCGAAGATACCACACATCTCAGCTCATCGATCCCTCTATCCTTCTGATCAGATCCATCCTCACCCCATCCAAGGCAACCCTTATGGCGTTCATGATGGCGTAGGCATCGGATGATCCGTGGGCTATTATGGATATTCCCTTGACTCCCAGAAGAAAGGCACCACCGTAACTTCTGTAATCGAGTTTTTCCTTCAACTTTTTGAATCCTCTCTTCATCATCAGGGCACCGAACTTCGTCATCATTCCTCCCTCTTCTATGACTTCCTTTATCATCGAGGTTATGAATTTTGCGGTGCCCTCCATAGTTTTCAACACAACATTTCCGGTGAATCCATCCGTCACCACCACGTCCACGGTTCCAAGGTTGACATCCCTTCCCTGAACGTTCCCGAAGAAGGTATCACCGAGTTCACTTTCAAGAAGCTCGTGAACTTCTCTCAGCAGTTCACCACCTTTCTCCTTCTCTTCTCCTATGTTCAGCAATCCAACCTTTGGATCATCCTTTCCAAGTATCCTCGAATAAACCATCCCCATCCGAGCGAAATCCAGATAATGCTGAGGTTTCACCTCTATGTTGGCTCCCGCATCTATCAGCACGACAACACCTTTTATGGATGGAACCGGTGTCGCTATGGCTGGTCTGTCTATTCCCTCAATCCTGCCAAGGATGAACATGGAGGAAACGAGAACAGCACCGGTGTTACCTGCACTTATCACCGCATCCGCTTTCCCATCTTTCACGAGTTTCACGGCTTTGTAAAGTGAACTCTCTTTCTTTTTCAAAACATCCGTCGGTTTTTCCGCCATCCCAACTACATCGGTGGCATCCACCACTTCTATTCTCTCACGGTTCACCGAATTATATTTCGATATTTCCCTCTCCACATCATCCTTCTTCCCAACCAGAAGAGCTGAGAAATCAAACCTGTTGAGAGCAACAATCACTCCCTTCACTATTTCGGAGGGAGCGTAATCACCACCCATGCAGTCGATGGATATGGATGGTAGGTTGTCGAGCTTCGTATCCATCCGTCATTCCTCGCTGATCATGAGTATCTGCTTGTCCCCGTAATATCCACAGTGAAGGCATACCCTGTGCGGTAACTTCGGTTCACCGCATCTCGGACACAGGGTTACCGGAACCTTTATGGCTCTGTAAGTTTTCGCTCTCCTCATGTGTGTCCTCGCTCTGGAAGATTTTTGCTTTGGAACAGCCACATTCATCCCTCCTCATTTCAGTTTTCCCTTGAGTTCAAGTAGCGCTTCAAACCTCGGATCAACCTCTTTCTCCTCAACCTTACATTCGTGATTCGGGTTCTCGTTCAAATTCGCCCCGCAGATCGGACACAGACCTTTGCAATCTTCGGAACATAAAACTTTCTGCGGGACTGAGACGACAATCGCCTCCAGAATTCTCTCACTCAGATCGATCTCACCCTCGGAATAATATATTATATTCACGATTTCTTCAAGTTCTTCCTCCTTGGGCAACTTCTTCATCTCAGATTTCGGAAGATAGACAGCTTCCATCTTCCCGTTTATCTCTAAATTCACCGGTTCGAGACATCTCACACACGGATGCTCTATCACCGTCCTCACCTTTCCATCTAAGATTATCGTGTCACCATCAACCCAGATATCGAACTCAACCTCCACAGGTTTCAAGACCTTGCACCAACCGATGTCAACCTCAACCTTCTCCCAGTCCAGAACTCCTTCCCAGTGGATCCTCTTTTTTCTTCTCAACTCATTCAAATTTATGAACACATTCGACACCGTATTCATCTTTATTCCTCCCTTCCACTGCAATTATCTCACAAGATATCTACTTTATCCAACACCGTTCAATATAAAAATTATTGGTGATTATATGCGGTAGTGTACAATAATTGCTGTAAAAATGAAATAAGCCCCGTTCCTTGAGGAAGGAACAGGGCTATGAGCAAAAAACAAACCAGAAAGGAGGTTGAAAACATGCAAATCACCATAGTGATGAGAGATATCACCGCAATTTGTATCGAGTGTAGCAAAAGAGCTTGATGAAAAGGTCAAGAAATTCCTCAACAGACCGATAGAAGAGGAGATACCATACTTGTTCGTTGATGCGAGCTATTTCAAGGTAAGAGACGAGAGGGCGGGTAGATACAGGCTGAAAGCACTTCTCATAGTTGCTCAGACAGTGAAGGGGAAGGATTCTGGCTTGATCTATTTGAAGAGCTGAAAGAGCAGGGTTTGAGAGACGGACGAAAGCGGGAGGAGTATTTCCAAACGAGGAGTCACTTATAAGGCTTGCGGGTTGCATACTGATGGATATAAACGAAGAATGGCTGCTTGGAAGAAGGTATCTTAATATGGATGGATTCCCGAATCCTGCTTCTGAAGAGGTGATAGAAATTTTATAGCGATTTCTTGACACAACTACCTATCTTGAGTAACATTTCACATGAAG
>QNAU01000258.1 GCA_003641545.1 Thermotoga sp. | reverse complement strand
TTCATGGAAACGATCAAGTATGTTCCGCGGGATGAGGTCGATCTGATGGATGTTTCACCAAAACAGATAGTCAGCGTTTCCACATCACTAATTCCATTCCTCGAGCACGACGACGCAAACAGAGCATTGATGGGATCGAACATGCAGAGGCAGGCGGTTCCTTTGATAAAACCGGAGGCACCTATAGTTGGGACCGGCATGGAGGCTGTGGCTGCAAGGGATTCAGGTTACGTCATCCTCGCGAAGAACGATGGAATAGTGAAATATGTCGATGCGAGAAAGATAGTGATACACAGGACGGATGATAAGGGTAATCCCATGTTCGATGAAAACGGTGAACCGATCACCGATGAATACAGATTGCTGAAATTCGTGAGATCAAATCAGGATACCTGTATAAATCAAAGGCCCATAGTGAACCTCGGTGACAAGGTGAAAAAGGGTGAACCGATAGCGGATGGACCTGCGACTGACATGGGTGAATTGGCGCTCGGAAAGAATGTTCTCGTGGCGTTCATGCCTTGGGAAGGCTACAACTTTGAGGATGCCATACTGATAGGACAGCAACTTCTGGAGGAAGATGCCTACACATCGATACACATAGAAGTTTATGAAACACAGGTCAGGGAGACGAGATTAGGTCCGGAGGAAGTGACCGCTGAGATACCGAACGTGAGCAAGGAGGCTCTCAGAAACTTAGATGAGGATGGAATCGTCAGGATAGGTGCTTTCGTGAGTTCGAGGGATATACTCGTCGGTAAGGTCACGCCGAAAGGTGAGGAGGACATAACACCCGAGGATAAGATAATAAGATCGGTCTTTGGGGATAAAGGAAGGGATGTTCAGGATACATCCCTGAGACTCCCCCACGGTGTTCAGGGCAGGGTGATAGATGTTAAAATATTTGACAGAAGCGAAGTAGCAGAACTCGGAGCGGGTGTGGACAAGCTCATAAAGGTTTACGTTGCATCGAGAAAACCGCTCGACGTAGGGGATAAATTAGCTGGAAGACACGGAAACAAGGGAGTCGTGTCGAAGATATTGCCGAAGGAGGACATGCCCTTCTTACCGGATGGAACGCCGGTCGATGTGATCTTCAGTCCACTCGGTGTTCCATCCAGGATGAACTTGGGACAGGTTCTTGAAACCCACCTTGGATGGTTCGCAAAGCTAACGAGCACCTATGTCGCGACCCCTGTTTTCAGCGGAATAAAGGAAGACGAAATAATGGATGAACTGTACAAGGTTAGGAAGGAACGGGGACTGGACATGGGAGATTCCGAGGAGGAGAAGAGCGGTAAGGTCATATTGAGGGATGGAAGGACGGGTTTGCCGTTCGATCAACCCGTTGTTGTCGGATACATGTATGTGATGAAGTTGATACACATAGCTCAAGATAAGATACACGCGAGAAGTACCGGGCCTTATTCTCTCATACATCACCAACCCCTCGGAGGTAAAGCCCAGTTTGGAGGGCAGAGATTTGGTGAGATGGAAGTCTGGGCTCTCGAAGCTTACGGAGCGGCATACACGTTGAGCGAGATGCTGAGCGTCAAATCCGACGATGTGAAGGGAAGAAACGAAGTTTACAAGGCGATTCTCAAGAACAGAAACATACCGGAACCAGGAATTCCGGAAAGTTTCAGGGTTTTAGTGAAGGAGCTGCAAGGTCTCGCTCTGGATATAAGAATATACGATGAAGATGGAAACGAGATAAACATCGACAATCTGTGAGGGAGTCGATGACCTTGGACGGTGTGTGAGGAGGGATAAGATGTCTGTTTCTGGAACGAGGAAAATATCATCCATAAGGATTTCCATAGCCTCTCCCGAATACATAAGATCTCTTTCGAGTGGTGAGGTCAAGAAGCCCGAGACGATAAATTATAGAACGTTCAAGCCCGAAAGGGATGGTTTGTTCTGTGAAAGGATATTCGGAACGACGAGGGATTATGAATGTAGCTGTGGGAAATACAAAGGGAAGAAATACGAGGGAGTTGTGTGTGAAAGATGCGGTGTGAGAGTTGAGTCGAGGGAAGCAAGAAGGAAGAGGATGGGACACATTGAGCTCGCCGCACCGGTCGTGCACATATGGTATCTGAAATCCACACCGAGTGTGATAGGCACCTTGCTGAACATGCCTTCCAAGGATCTCGAGAAGGTCATCTATTTCGGATCCCACAGAATAATAGAGAGAACATTCATAATAACCAATCCAAAGAACACCATCTTCGAGAAGGGCGATATACTCTACGAAACTGAATACAATGTTTACAAGAGCAAGTGGGATTTTGAAGCTGAACCAGCGGTCAGGGTTAGAAATCCCAAGGGTCCGGTGAGGACGGATATAGATGGAGTCGTCAGTCTGAGGGAAGAGGAAACGAACACCGGCAGGATCATAACTTGGATAATCGTGAGAGATGTCATCTCGGAGGAATACAGGATATATCCCGGGATGGTCATAAAGTTCAGGGATGGAGAAGAGGTGGAGAAGGATACTGAAATCGTGGAGGAGAAGGAGATACCTCCAATATATGCGCCATTCGATGGGACGGT
>QNAU01000257.1 GCA_003641545.1 Thermotoga sp. | reverse complement strand
TTTCCCAAGTGTTGGAGCAACCGAACACATAATGATGACCGCGGTTTTGATGAACGGATCGACCGTCGTGATAGAGAATCCCGCAAAGGAGCCGGAGATAGTTGATCTTCAGAATTTTCTGAACTCCATGGGAGCTGAGATAGAAGGTGCAGGAACGGATATCATAACTGTGAAAGGTGTTGAAAAACTCCGAGGAACGGAATACACGATAATACCGGACAGGATAGAAGCCGGAACCTACATGATAATGTTGATAGCAACCGGAGGAGAGGGAAAGATAGAGGGTGTGAATTCGAACCATCTGAAAAAACCAATGGAAATTTTGAAGAGAATGGGTGCGAAATTTGAAATATACGGCGATTACATATGGGTGTTCGAAAATGATCCGCACGAACTGGTGGGTGTGGATATCGAGACGAACCCATATCCGGGTTTTCCAACGGATCTTCAACCTCAGATGATGGTTCTTCTTTCCATAGCCCGTGGAACATCGAGAATAAAGGAAAATGTGTTCAAAAGTAGGTTCATGCATGTCGATGAGTTGAACAGAATGTCCGCGTGGATAAAGGTTGAAGGTGATACCGCGATCATAAGAGGTGGGAGAAAGCTCAGCGGTGCCACCGTCAGGGCGACAGATTTGAGGGCAGCTTCCGCACTTTTGATAGCGGGAATATGTGCGGAAGGTGAAACCATAATAGAGGATGTGGAACACATATTCAGAGGATACGAAAAACCGATCGAAAAGTTGAAGAATCTTGGGATCGATGTCGAATACATACAAGATTGATCGAGATGATGGGAAGAGAATCCTCATGGCCGAACCTTACCCATACTATCTTCAGAAATACGAGACCGGTGAACTTGAAAGAATCGTGGAAAAATTGAAGGAAAATTTGAAGATCTGCAGACTCTGTCCGAGATACTGCATGGTCGATAGGAGAAAGAAAGTGGGGATATGTCTTCAGAGAGATACGGCGAGACTCACCAATTACCTTCTCCACTTCGGTGAGGAACCTCCTCTTGTGAGAGATGAGGATGGAGAAATCAAGGGTGCTGGAACCGTCTTTTTTTCAGGCTGTCCAATGAAGTGTATATACTGTCAAAATTTTGGATTCAGCCAGCTGAACCTTGGAAGAGATGTCAGCATGATGGAACTGGCTGAAATATTCTTGGAACTTCAAGAAAGAGGTGCCGTGAATCTCGATCTCGTGACTCCAACACCACATCTTCCCTTCATAGTCGAGGCGCTTCGCATGGCGATCGAAAGGGGGTTCAGACTTCCCATAGTTTACAACACGAGCGGTTATGAAAGTGTCGAGACCTTGAAATTGCTCGACACCATAGTGGATATATACTTAGTTGACATAAGATACACGGATGATGAAACCGGATTGAGATATTCGAAGGTTCCGGATTACTGGACAACAACGAAAAGAGCGATAAAGGAAATGTACAGACAGGTTGGTGCTTTCAGGGAGAATCCTTTCAGAAGAGGTGTGATAGTGAGAATTCTCGTCTTTCCGGAGGATATCGGTGGATACGAGAAAGCCTTCGACTTCATCGTGAACGAACTATCCCCCACGGTTCCCGTTTCCCTCATGTCCCAGTATTTCCCCGTTTACAAAGCTCTGAACGACCCGGTGATAGGTAGAAAACTCACCCACGAGGAATACGAAAGGGCAGTTCACACGTTGGAAAGATACGGTCTGATTCATGGATGGATTCAGGAGATGGGAAGAAGATGAAAACCGCTCTGCTGCTATCCTTTGCGATCCTTCTCGGAAGGTTGAGTGGACTCGTCAGGGATATGATATTGTCGAGAAGCTTCGGTGTCTCAGCAGATTACGATGTCTATTCCTTGGCGATCATGATACCCTTTTTTCTGAGAAAGATATTCGCCGAAGGGGCTTTGACATCCGCTTACATACCAACTTACAACGAGAAGATCAAAATATCCGAAGATGAGGCAAACGCTTTCACATCCAAAGTATTCGTTCTTTTCTCATCCGTGACCTTGTTTTTGATCCTGCTTGTTGAGATTCATCCGAACATCGTTGTCAAGCTCTTCGCGGGTGGTCTGGATCAGGGAAGGATTTTGAAAGCTCAGGTCATGGTCAGGATAACCTTTCCTTTCATACTCTTCATAACGATATGGTCGATAGCTTACGGTTTTCTGAACAGCCATTCAAGGTATTTCAACCCAGCATTCTCACAGGTCATAGCGAACGTAACTTTAATAGTTGGAACCATTCTATCCGTCATTCTGAATTTCGGAATTGTGGGAGTTGCGGTCGCTTTCACCATCGGCGGTTTTCTTCAGATGGTTTACCTTCTCGTGGACATGAAAAAACACGATTTCAAATTCAAATTTAACCTGAACACGAAGATGGGGGATTTTCCAAAGATCTTCTTCGTATCCCTTCTGAGTTTTTCGATATCCCAGCTGAATTCCATCGTGGATTTGAACATTGCGTCGAGATTACCCGAAGGTTCGATATCACTCATGCAGTATTCGTTGAGGATATACAACCTTCCGCTCGGCATCTTTGCGATAGCCTTCTCGACCTACGCGTTTCCAA
>QNAU01000256.1 GCA_003641545.1 Thermotoga sp. | reverse complement strand
TAGGTAGGGAACTTCTCGGCAATCAGCTCGTTGGAAGACACGAGTCTTTCAGGGTCCTTGGGATATTCGCCTTGGTTTACACCTTCCTTCTATTCATATATTCAGGATCTATGATGATAGATTTTTCGAGTAAGAAATAATTTTATGAATGTCCATTGAATATTTCATTCATGGGAGGTGATCAAATTGAAGAAGCTCCTAACGTTGATTTTTTCCTTCATTACGTTGATCATCTTGTTCTCAAGCTGCGGTGGCGTGTTGAACAATCCCCCCAGTGTTCCAAACCTGCTTTTTCCGATGAACAACTTGACCGCTGTTCCATTGAATTTAACCTTCAGATGGACTGAATCCGAGGATCCGGAAGGAAAGGCAGTTACATACGATCTGTATGTTGGAGAAAATGAAGATAATTTGCAAAAGATAGCTGAAAATCTCGACACAACGAGTTATTCAACGAATCTGGCTGAGGAAGGAAAGAAATACTGCTGGAAGGTTGTCGCGAAAGACGAGGATGGTGCGCAATCTGAAAGTGCAACAGCATGTTTCATAACATGGAGTCCGGATTTCATGTCGATCTATGTGGTGGAGTACAATTCTGGTCCTGCGGTTGAAGGTGCAACAGTGACGATATCCGATGGTGTTAACGAATTCATCGCTTTGACGAATGACAAAGGTGTGGTCCAGTTCGATCCAGATGATTTTGGCGATGCTGTGAACGTAGTCGTTTCAAAAAATGAATATTCGATAAGCAGGGTATCCGGATTGAAACCGGAGAATTCCAAAACCTACGAGATCATCATGAAAAAGGCTAATTTGAATTCTGATCCCGGTTCGCAAGAATTTCCGGAAGTTAACGTGGAATTCATGGACATGGCGGGCAATCCACTTGATATAACCCAACCGATAGGTGATGATTTTAAAGTGAGGATAACCGTTGATTCAACCAACCAGGTTCATATAATCTATGCTGCTCTTGGAAAAGTCCCGGGTGCGGGATTTTTTGGAGACAGATGTTACGTTCCTGATGCAACCGTTGCAACGTGCGATATATCCATAAAAGGTTTCAGCGGTGAAACCGATTTTCACGTGGTCGTGTACGATTACAATGACAACAGAGTTGACAAAGTATTCTACCTAAACATCCTCGGTCAACAGGCGGATGAAGTGAAAATCTTCCAGCCGATGAAATGGTCAACAATTGGTGATTACGTAAATCTCGAAGCTGTGACGAGAAACGATGGGGTGGAATTCTACGTAAATGATCCTATCCTGGAATCGAAGAATTACAAACTCTTGAAAAAGATGGGAAAGATGAAACCCTTGGCTGCACCTGAGAATTGCAATCTGTGGGTTAACGTTTGGTGGATCGATTACAATACAGCGGTGGATGAAGGGCTGATAGATCCAGCCTCTTACGATATGCCGGATGGTTACAACATCTACAGATCCTTCGATGGAATAAAATATGAAAAGATAGGGTTCGTTAAGCAAGATGCTATCAATCCTACGACGGAGTTTATAGATAAGTCCGCACTGCTTGAACCAGGTAAGAAGGTATGGTACAAAGTAAGTTCCGTCTACGGGGATCTGGAATCGACACCGGTGGATCTTGGATCGGTGGTTCCCCTGGATACCTTCGATGTCATTCTGGTGAATCCGAAAGATGGGGACACCAACGTCTCCAGAAATCCAGTGTTCAAGTGGAGACCAAACAAATCGTTGGAATCACCAGAGGGAACGGTGACATACAGGTATGCTATATGGCTGTATAACCTCGTTCAATCCAACGAACATATATTCCCAGCTGATCCAGATACTTGGTATCCTTTCATATTCGCATCTGAAGAACCGATAACGATGTCAGCCACGTTCACAGGGAACGCAACTGAGACAACTTTGGGATACATATGGTTAGTGCTAAATCCTGATTACATGTTTATGTACAATTATTTCTTCGATAAATTAGAACCAAACAAAACTTACGAATGGGGAATGGATTTAGCCTATGCTAGAGTATGGGATGATTCTGACAACAGTTTGGCGGTTTCGATAGCGGTGGATTATGGTTACGGTGTGGATCCGTTTGGAAATCCAGCATCACTCTTTGCTGATTTCACCACGGGTTCTGAGTGATTGAAAGGGGGTGCGATAGATGAAGAAAATGGTTTTATTTTCCATCATTCTGCTTTTCGTTTTCATCATCTTCATAGGTTGTCAGGGTGTCCAGAGATTTCCTTCGGATGAATTTGAAACCACCTCTTTCTCGATTTTAGATGGCAACTTTGACTTTCTCGATTCCATGGACATATTCCCAGACAGGTTGATAGTTGGATACGAAGATAGATCTGCTGTGGATGAACTGATCGATGCTCTGGATGCTGAGATACTGGTTGAGATTCCGCAGATAAAAGTCGTCGGGTTGAAGTTGAAGGAAGATTTGAAGACAACGTTGAAGAAATTCAAAGGGTTGAAATTAAGTGGTATAAGATACATAGAACCGAGTTACAAAAGGTACTTGATAGAACCGATAAAGAACGATATTTTGACCATACCCAGTGAGCTTGGTGGTGGAGCGAACG
>QNAU01000255.1 GCA_003641545.1 Thermotoga sp. | reverse complement strand
GAGTTGGAAGGATACGGAGGAAAGGTGATAACCATCGGGGTGGAAGGATCGGATGTATTCCTCGGTGATGATCCAACGATTTCGGTTTTCATGGGAGCCATCTTTTCCCAGATTCTCGGTCTGAAGATAGCGGAGGAGAAGAAGATCGACGTTGAGAATCCGAGAAATCTCACCAAGGTCGTCAAGATAGATGGATGAGGATCAAAATCTGAGGATCATTCCCAACAAGCCGGATAAGCCTATGAAAACGATCAACGGTATCTTCTTGTATCTCATGAGGATGAAGAGAGCAACCGCGAGGATGAAAGTCCGAAGGTCGACGACCGTTGTTCTGAACAGGGATATACCTGCTGCGAGTATGGGTGTGACTATCCCCATCTTTAAAGCGTCCAACAGATATTTGGAATTTCGAAGAACCCTTTCGATCAAATTTATAATCACGAAGACCCAGAGGAAACTTGGAAGCGTGACACCAAGGGTGGCGGATATCGCACCTGGCAATCCAAGTAGTTTGTAACCTATGTAAGTCGCAGAATTGACTGCTATTGGTCCAGGTGTTATCTGAGCGAGGGATAGAAGATCGAGGAACTCTGAATTGCTCATCCATCCGTGTATTCTGACTATTTCATCCTGAATCATGCCGAGTGCGGCATACCCACCCCCGAAGGCGAGGAATCCTATTTTGAAGAACGACAAAAACAGGTTCACGTATTCCATTTTTCCCTACCTTCCTCAAGCTTTAAAATTGGAACGATGATGAAAGCCACCACCAGAAAGGAAAGTATGGATGGAACTTTGAACACTATGATCGCCAATGAACCACCTATCAAAAGTGCGAGCATGAAAAACGCGAATCTGTGATTCATGATCCTTCTCATGAGATTTATGGCGAAGTTTATTATGATAATCGTGACGCCTATCCTGGCACCCTTCATGAAACTTTCAACCAGTTTCACGTGCCTGAATTTTTCAAAGAAGATCGCGACCCCAAGGATGGCGAAAAAAGGAGGTATCACGATGGAGAGTGCACACAGGATTGAGCCGAGCACACCCTTTTCCATTCTTCCAAGGAGTATCGCCGTGTTCAAAGCTATTGGACCGGGAACACTCTGAGCCTTCGCGATTATACTCAGAAACTCTGAATCCTTCAGTTTTTTCTTCTTCTCCACCAACTCTTCTCTCATTATGGGAAGCATCCCATATCCTCCGCCAAGTCCTATGATGCTTATCTTCATCAAGGTTAGGATGAGATCCAGCATGTTTACCTCCTGACCACATTTTCGAATATGATAGCATAAAAAGAAAGCCACCCTTCCGGGTGGCTTTCAAGGAGTGGAATGGCTGAATTTTTCACTTGAGCTTTCTGTAGCAGAACCACCAGTCATAACATTCGTATTCCTTCTTCCTCTTCTCGGCGGTTTCAACATCGCTCGCGGGTGGAACTATGACCTTATCTCCCACGAGTTCGTTGTTGGGCCAGTTGGCTGGAAGAGCAACACCATTCTCATCCGAAACTTTCAAAGCTTTGATCAACCTGAGAATTTCATCTATATTCCTTCCAACTTCCTGAGGATAATATATCACCGCCCTCAAGATGCCCTTGTCATCCACCACGAAGACCGCTCTGACGGTGTTCGTTCCCTTCGCCGGGTGGATCAACCCGAGAGCCTCGGAAACTTTCCCAAGATCATCCGCTATCACTGGAAATTCTATCTCCACTTTCAAGGTTTCTTTGATCCACTCGAGCCATTTTATGTGCGAGAAAACCTGATCGATGCTGAGACCGATCAATTCCACACCGAGTTCTCTGAACTGATCGTACCTCTTTTGAAAGGCGACGAATTCCGTGGTGCAAACCGGTGTGAAATCAGCTGGATGGCTGAAAAGAACGAACCATTTTCCCTCGAACGCATCCGGAAGTTTCATCTTCCCTTTGGTGGTCGTTACTTCCAATTCGGGAAATTTCTCCCCCAACAACGGCATTCTGGCTTCCATTTGAAATCCCTCCTTTTGATTGTAATGATTTAATAGTTAAAATTATTTCATCTAAATGATAGTATAAAAGAATTAAAATGTCAAGGATTGAATAAGACTGCTCGAACAGGCGAGTGAGATATGGAAAGCCGGAAAGGTTGGGACCACTACCGAAACGGTAGTGGAAAAAAATGACCACTACCGAAACGGTAGTACTACCGAAACGGTAGTTTCTGGAAAAGGGACCACTACCGAATCGGTAGTCTCTGGAAAAAGTAGCACTACCGAAACGGTAGTTTCTGGAAAAGGGACCACTAC
Source organism: Thermotoga sp. (assembly GCA_003641545.1). Taxonomy (GTDB): domain Bacteria; phylum Thermotogota; class Thermotogae; order B21-G9; family B21-G9; genus B21-G9. The sequence goes on along the minus strand of QNAU01000255.1, from coordinate 293 downwards.
CGAATCGGTAGTCTCTGGAAAAAGTAGCACTACCGAAACGGTAGTCTCTGAAAATCCAGAAACTACCGAAACGGTAGTTCGTCAAGAAACTACCGAAACGGTAGTGGTGGGTGAACAAAGAAACTACCGAAATGGTAGTGGTCAAAATTTAAGAAACTACCGAAACGGTAGTGGTCAAAATTTAAGAGACTACCGAAACGGTAGTACTACCGAAACGGTAGTGCGAGGTAAAAATACCACTACCGAAACGGTAGTTTCTGGAAAAATCGAGGGGGAAATGGAGCTATCCGCGG
>QNAU01000254.1 GCA_003641545.1 Thermotoga sp. | reverse complement strand
GTCACCCCACAGATATTCAGATGGCAAACCTTCAGGAGGGTTGATCTCGAAAAGAAGGAAAGAAAAGAAGCAAAACGCGTGGAAAAAGCCGAAGACAAGGAGATTCAGGAGAGCCAGGAGCATGAAAACAGAAAACGCGAGGAGAAGAGGACGTGGGACAGAAGAAGGAGAAGGGAAATCAGGGGTAAAAGCCAGAGGTGAGATATCATGTCAAATTTCAACAGAGTCATCCTGGTGGGAAGATTGACGAGAGATCCGGAGGTTCGTTTCACCTCCAGTGGAACTCAGATATCGACATTCACCTTGGCTGTGAACAGGAACGTTCCAAACAACGTGGATGACAACGTTCAAACGGTGGATTTCATAAGGATAGTAAGCTTTGGAAAATTGGCTGAGTTCGTTTCGAATTATCTGACCAAAGGCAGGTTGATCCTCGTTGAAGGATCCTTGAGGATGAGGAAGTGGCAGACGCAGTCAGGTGAACCACGAACCACGGCGGAGGTCGTTGCCAGTGGGATACAGTTCATGGAACCGAAACCGAAAGGTGAGATCACCGAGAAAGTCGAGGATCTGAAAGAACCATCTGAGGAAACCTTGGAGGATGAACTGGGGTTGGAAGAACTGGATGAGGACAGCGATGAAATCCCATTTTGAGAGAATTCGTCGAAAATCATAAGGAGGGATGAAAAGTGAGGGATTACACCAAGAAGAGGAAGAAATGCAGATTGTGTGCGAGGAACATAGATTATGTGGATTACAAGGATGTCAACCTTCTCAAAGAATTCATGAATGACAAGGGAAAGATCACACCCAGAAGAACGAATGGAAACTGCGCGAAGCATCAGAGAATGGTTAAGAGAGCCATAAAAAGAGCGAGGCAGATGGCACTCCTTCCGTACACAAAAGATTGATCTGAGAGGAGTGATCCGTTGAAGGTTATCCTCTTGTTGGATGTCCCGAAACTTGGGAAAAGAGGAGAGATAAAGGAAGTTTCGGATGGATACGCGAGGAACTATCTGATCCCCAAGGGGTTGGCGCGAGAACTCAGGGAAAAGGACCTCAAGAGTTTGGAAATTCAGAAAGAGATGGAAAGAAGAAGGTATGAGAAGTTGAGAAAAGAAAGTGAGAAAAAGTTGGAAGAGTTGAAAAGAGGGGTTCTAAGGATACCGGTGAAATCCGGTGAAAAGGGAAGGTTGTATGGATCCGTGACTTCTTCCCTGATAGCCAAGGTGATATCCGAAAAACTTGGGGTGGAGTTGGATAAAAGAAACATACATCTTGAAAAACAGATAAAGGAGATAGGGATGTACGATGTGGATATAAGACTCCCCGGAGGTGTGAAGGGAAGGATAAAAATAGAGATAATCCCGGAGGGATAATATTTGGAATTCATGATATACTCCAAGGCTCTTTTTTCCACGTGGATCTATTACTCTCCCGAGAGAGTTTTATTCGATGTTGGAGAAGGTTTGAGTACCAACATGGGAAACAAGGTTTTCGCGATAGAGAACGTCTTCATAACCCACGGCCATGCGGATCACATCGCGGGGTTGTGGGGATTGATAAATTCCCGAAACAACGCGATGGGTGATAAAGCTAAACCTCTGAATGTGTATTATCCCGAAAAGAGTGAGGTTATAAGAGAGTATCTCTCCTTCATACTCAAGGTCAACGGCGATCTTAAATACGAGCTGAACTTTCACCCACTGAAACTGGGGGAGAAGGTCAAGATAAGAGATGATGGTAGTTTAAAAAGATACGTCCTCCCATTCCCGGTCAGGCACATTCCATCTGAACCATCCTACGGCTACCATATAGTTGAAACCAGAAGAAAGTTGAAAAGTGAATTCAAGGGATTGTCCCAGAATGAGATAATCGATCTCGTTAGAAAACACGGAAGGGAGTACATAACGGTCGAAATCGAGAAGAAGATTCTGACGATAAGCGGAGATGGGATGGCGATAGATGAAGATGAGGCGAGAGGAACCGATCTGTTGCTTCATGAATGCACCTTTTTGGATGTCAGAGATAGGAAGGGAGAGATACACGCCGCGTTGAATGAGGTCGTGGAACTGATAAAAAAAGCGAATGTGAAGAATGTGATTTTGTATCACATATCCAGCAGATACGACAGGAACGCACACAGAATCGTGGAAAAAGTGAAAGAGGAACTGAAAGATGTTAAAATAGATTATGTTCATCCCGGGAGGATCTGGATAAAATGAGAAGTGGGTGATTCCACATGCCTTTCATGAATTGGATCGTGCTCGGTATCTTGATGATCATCATAGAGATACTGACACCGACTTTCTTCATAATGTGGTTTGGAATAGGAGCCTTTCTCGCTGGAATAGTCGCTTATCTCAATCTTCCAATGGTTTATCAGATCCTGACCTTTCTTGTAACCTCCGCAGTACTGGTTATCTTGACCAGACCCATCGCCAAGAAGATCACCGGTTCCTCCCCGAGGAAGATAGCCATAGATGAAATAGTGGGAAAGACCGGTGTCGTCCTCGAGGACATCGAATTCGGAAAGGGAGGAATAGTCAAGGTAGGTTCCGACACCTGGAGAGCTGTCGTTGAAAAAGATCTGAAGATACCCAAGGG
>QNAU01000043.1 GCA_003641545.1 Thermotoga sp. | reverse complement strand
TTCAAAAATCGAACAAGATTTTTCAAGAGATTGCTCATCTTTTCAATACCACCTTTTCACCACCATGTAGATCCATGTATTCTTCAGCCGATCTCATGTTCATGGCTATCTCGACATACCCTGAGCTGTCCCTATGTAAGATTATTTCATCTCTACGTGCGTATGCGTATGTTTTCAAGACTGATAGTTCGAAGGATCTACCATTCGCTGGGATCTCAAGTTTCAACTTATCCGTTTTACCTTCCATCAACACTTCCACCATATCGAACGGTATGTTGGTCTCTATGTTTCCAAAATGATCGGTAAACGCGACTTCACCTTCGATTCGATCTCCAACTATCCTTGCCTCTTCCACGTTCAAAACCTTCAAACTGCTGAGACTTCTCCCGAATTCCTCGATTCCTACACCCGAATCCAGATGAGCTGCCACAGGAGCGAAGATGTCCCTTCCATGAAAGGTATCGGATGGTGGATTTCTGTAGAAATATTTTTCATTTTCCAAAGAAACGGCATTCTTCAAACCGTGTTTTTTCAATATCAAGGTGAATATTCCATTGTCCGGACCGACGAATTTTAATTCGTTCTCCGTTTCGAACGCTATTGGCTTTCTCTCCGTTCCAACTCCATAATCCACCACACACAGAAAAACCGTATTCTTTGGAAAGTCATCCACCACCCTCTCCAGTATGTGCATCGCCATCCTCGCGGAGAATTTCTTGATGTGGTGCGTTATATCCACTATCTCAGAATTTGGGCTGATCTTCTTTATCACTCCTTTGGCTATTCCAACGTAATGTGAATTCCCCCAATCCGTCAAGAAGGCTATCATTTTTATCACTCCCCTTTTTGACATCGAGAAGAAGTATCAGCAAAGTTTTTAAAGCTCTTTCTAAGTTGAGGATTCTGAAGAGATTTCCCTCTGTTTTCACATCGCTCGATCCGAAACCTTTGACGACATCGAACGTGTTCTTCATCGTCGAAAGTCGAATGGACAGGTCCTCCTCCAGCCTTCTCTCGGATGGAACGAGAATGGCGAGCTCGATTTTAGCTCTTTCGGATCCAAGGATCTCATCCACGTGCCATCTTCCACTCTTTCTGGGGGATAGATGATACTTTATCCTTCCCGAAAGCGAGTTCATAGCAGAACCCACGTAGAGATACTTTCCATCGATCAGATGGAACACCTTCTTTCCCCTCTTCACTATCATCTCATCGTGGATGGTGATCAGGAGAACGTAGAAACCTCTGTTCACATTTTCCCCCATCTCAACTGATGGCCATCATGGCATAGACCTTCGCATCATTCACGAGATTCTCTATCCTTGCATATTCGTTGGCATTGTGGGCTGTTCCATCTATCGTGGACCAAACCACCGCTGGTATTCCCAATCTCCTGAAATGCGCTGCACATGTCCCTCCTCCAATTCCTCCTATTTTCACCTTTATACCTCTGAGTTTCTCTATCGTGTCCTTCAACCTCTCAACCACATCCGAATCAGTCGGCGTTGGAGGAGGAGCATCGAACCTTTGGATCACATCGAGTTTTATCTTGACTTTCTTTTCGACTTCATGTTTCATCGCGAGCTTCTCCAAATCGTAGATGAAATCATCCAGGTCATATTTCGGAAGAATCCTTCCATCGAAATACAGAACGTCCTTTCCAGGTATCGTATTCACGTTTCCAACGTTCTCTTCTTTTCTCGTGGGTTCAAAGGTCGTCCTCGATGGTGTGAACAAGGGATCCTCATCCGAGTATTTCTTGCGAACATATCTGTAGAAATCCAAAGCCACCTCCATCCCTATCCTGTGGGCATTCACACATTCATCTGGATTCGATGCATGTCCCTGCTTCCCAATGGTTTCGAGTTTTATCCATACTATGGATTTTTCCGCAACCTCTATGAAAGAACCATCCTTTTCTCCAGCATCTGCAACTATCACCAAATCTTCCTTTCCAAATATTCCCTTTCTAAGGAGGGGGGCTATCCCATACTCACTTCCAGCTTCTTCATCCGCAACGAGTGCAACACAGTAGTCGTAATCGGGTTTAATCCCCGCTCTCTTCAACGCGACTCCCGCATATATGGACGCTATCATGGATCCTCCATTGTCTTCCGCGCCCCTCCCGAATATCCTTCCATCCTTCTCGATTCCTTCGAAGGGATCGGTTTCCCAGAGATTTCTGTCACCTTCCGGAACGGTATCCATGTGGGTGACAATCCAAATCTTTCTTCCCGATTCCTTTCCCCTTATTATGCCTATCACGTTGGGTCTAACCTTTTCCTCGACGCGATCATCTGGAATATCGATTCTCCTCACCTCATCGTATCCCAGCATTTTCAGAAGATTCTCCAACCAGATAGCTTTTTTGTATTCACCGGGACCTCCAAAAGATGGATTAACCGAATTTATCGAGATGAATTTCTTCAAGGCTTCGACCATTTCACCCTTCAGATCTTCGATGTTTTTTTCGATTTCCCTCACTTTTCTCTACCTCCTTTGTCTCAAAATGATACCCCACACCGAAATCCGTGTGTATGAATTCATACTTTTCCGTCAGTTCCCTGAATTTCTTTCTCAGATTTTTCACGGTGACATCTAAAACTCTGGTTTTTATCGAATCCACATCCTCTATTTCCCAAACTTTCCTCAACAATTCTGATCTCTTCCATACTTTCCCCGGCGTGCTCGTCAAAACGGACAGCAACTTAAGCTCCATGGATGTAAGTCTCACTTTCTTTCCCTCACATTCGAGAATCCCGGAAGAGAAGTCCACTTTCACATCCCCGAGATTCAGCAGATCCGCATTCCTGGCTCCTTTCCTTCTCCTCAGAACCGCATCTATTCTTGCCAGAAGAACCTTCATCGAGAATGGTTTGGTTATGTAATCATCCGCTCCTATCCTCAATCCCTTGACTATATCTTCCTCGTCCACCTTGGCGGTGAGCATTATTATTGGGACATCGGACATCATTCTGATTTTCTCAGCTATTTCCTCACCCGGTATGTCGGGAAGCATCAGATCGAGTATGACGAGATCGTAATCTCTGCTCTCGAACAGCTCGAGAGCCTTCTTCCCATTCTCAGCGACATCCGTATGATAACCATTGTTCACCAAGTAAAGATAGACAACTTCGGATATATCTCTTTCATCCTCAACTAACAGTATTCTTATACTATTACCTCCTACTTCCCTTTTTTCGTGATAGAATAAATGGGGCTTATCCTTTCCCAATTATGATGCATTTGGAGGTGGTTATCAAGTGGGATGGTGGAAAAACCTCGAGAGGGAAGACAAGGAAATTTATGAGGCAATAATCGGTGAGATGAACAGAGAAGAGTGGGGATTGGAATTGATAGCATCCGAAAATTTCGTTTCTCCAGCTGTTCTCGAAGCCGTTGGTAGTATTCTGACGAACAAATATGCGGAAGGGTACCCTGGAAGAAGATACTACGGTGGATGCAAGTTCGTGGATCATGTGGAGAGAGTAGCGATGGAAAGGGCAAAGAAGCTGTTCAACGTAAAATTCGCAAATGTTCAACCTCACTCCGGTTCGCAGGCAAATATGGCTGTTTATCTCGCATTGGCTGATCCCGGGGAAACAATAATGGGTATGTCCCTGACACACGGGGGGCATCTCACCCACGGAGCATCCGTGAATTTTTCGGGAAGACTGTTCAAGGTGGTTCATTATGGTGTAAATCCTGAAACCGGTTTGATAGATTACGACGAGGTTGAAAGGATGGCACGCAGGGAGAAGCCAAAAATAATAATAGCAGGTGGGAGTGCTTATTCGAGGATAATAGATTTCAAAAGGTTCAGAGAAATAGCCGATGAGATAGATGCATACTTAGTTGTTGACATGGCGCACTTTGCCGGTCTCGTTGCAGCGGGAATATATCCCAACCCTGTGGAATACGCCCATGTCGTTACATCAACAACTCACAAAACACTTCGAGGACCCAGGGGAGGTTTTATACTGACCAACCACGAAGAATTGGCTAAGAAGATAAACAAATCGGTGTTCCCCGGGATTCAGGGTGGACCGTTGATGCACGTGATAGCTGGAAAGGCGGTGTGTTTCAAAGAAGCCATGAAGGAGGAGTTCAAGGAATATCAAAAGCGGGTGGTGAGAAACGCCATAAAACTCGCGAATGAGATGATGAAGAGAGATTTCAAAGTGGTCTCCGGGGGAACGGATACACATCTTTTTCTCGTGGATCTCACCAAAGAAAATGTGAGCGGGAAGGCGGTTGAAAAAGCACTGGAGAAGATAGGTATAACGGTCAACAAGAACACCGTTCCCGGTGAGAAAAGATCACCTTTCATCACCAGTGGTATAAGGATTGGGACTCCTGCGGTGACCACAAGGGGAATGGGAGAGAAGGAGATGGAGGAGATAGCGGAGATACTGTCCATAGCGATAAGGAACACGGATGAGGAGAGCAAGCTCGATGAAAGAATCGTTGAGGGACTTTCAAAAAGGGTGAGAAAACTGTGCGAGGAATTCCCCCTCTACCGTGATAAACTGGAGGTGTGATGATGGACTTTGATAATCTGATCGTGGTTGAGCATCCACTGATAAAGCACAAGCTGGCACTTTTGAGATCCTACACGACTGGACCAAAGGAGTTCAGAGAACTGGTGTCTGAAATGACGATGTTGTTGGCTTACGAAGCAACTCGTCACATACCAACGCAGAAGATCAAAATAAAGACTCCCCTCGAAGAAACGGAGGGAGAGATGATAAACGATAAGGCTGTGACGATCGTGCCGATATTAAGAGCTGGGCTTGGAATGCTTGAGGGTATTCTGAGACTCCTACCCAATGCATCGGTTGGACACATTGGAATATTCAGAGATCCCGATTCCTTGAAACCAATCGAATACTACTGCAAACTTCCCCCTCAGATCTCACATGATCAGATATTCATTCTGGATCCGATGCTGGCAACTGGCGGATCGGCATCCATGGCGATAGATTTGGTGAAAGAGAGGGGAGGAAAGAACATCACCTTCATATCCATCATCTCTGCTCCAGAAGGTGTCAAGGTGATGAGCGAGAATCACCCCGATGTCAAAATATACACCGCTTCCTTGGATAGGAAGTTGAACGATCATGCCTATATACTCCCCGGTCTTGGTGATGCGGGTGATAGGCTCTACAGAACCAGATGATGGGGAGATGATCTTCATGGATCTATGCATGAAATTGCATGACATCTACTCGAGGATTGAAAATATAAGAGAAAACGAGGAACTCTTGAATAAGTTCAAAGAGGAAGTTGAAAATTTGGAGAAAACGATCTCCGTGGATGTGGAGGATGATACGGGTGAAATCGAGGGATACAGGGAAGAAGAGGATTTAATCGAGTTCATCGTGAGATTCCCGAAGAATGATGAACCATGGAAGATCCTGAAATGGAAGCTGAAAAAGGATGAAAATTGTGGTGGTGTGATAAAGTTTTTCGTGAAAGCTATCAGGAATTTGGTGAAGAGGAACGAGTTGTATCAGTTTTTGGCGAACATGAGTGATACCCTTGGATACAATCTCGCTCTTCTTGGGTTCACGGACGATCTGAGTGAGGCACTCATAATGCAGAAGAATCCCGTGGAGGTCATGAAGATATCTGCGGAGAAGATACCAAGTATAATACCGCATTCTAAGGTTTTCGTCATACAGGTCGAGGATGGGAAGCGATACATGATAGCCGATAAAGACAAGGTGAGGGAAGTTGAGGGTGAATCGATGCCCCCTATGCTTCTCGATCTCTTCAAGAAAATCAGGATCAGAACCTTGGATCCAGCTTCACCATACAGTCAACATCTCGAGGAATTCTTCGAACTGGAGAAAGGGAAACATCATTTCCTGATCCTCCCGATGGTTGGGGAAAAGGAACTTCTCGGTTTCTTAGTGCTCGCGAGAAAAGGAAGAGAATTTTCGAATGACGATTTGAGATTTGCACGCAGGATAGCCATAAGGACCATGCTGATATTGGACAAGGTTCTGCTGTTGAGGAAACTAAGGGAAAGAGCAATAAAGGATCCTCTCACATCCGTTTACAACAGAAGATACTTCGTAGAGTCTGTGAAACAACTCATGGCACAGAGCAGAAGGAAGATGTCCAAGATAACTTTTCTCATGGTGGACATAAACAATTTCAAGAGCATAAACGACAAATTTGGTCATCTCGAGGGTGATAGGGTGCTGAAAGAGGTGGCGATGAGGCTGGCGGAACTTGTTAGGGAAGAGGATATGGTTGTAAGATACGGTGGGGATGAATTTCTTGTGGTTCTCACCGATGTTGGCGATGAGAACACAATAAAAAGAATAGCGAGCAGAATTTCGAATGGCGTTTCTAAATTTGTCAAGGTGAAGGACGAACCTGTGACTTTGAGCATAGGATGGAGTGTATGGGATCCATCCGAGATGGAAAAGTTGGAAGATGTGTTGAGAAAAGCGGATGGAATGATGTACGAGATGAAACTCAGAAAGGGGAGATGATAAGGTGAAGGAGGTAAAACCTTCGGATCTCGAGATAAAAATTCCAAAGTCCATCTTCAACCTTATGGATGATTTGAAAATATTGGAAGATGCAAAATTCATTGGACAGGATAAAGCGATAGATTCGATGAATTTCGGTTTGGCTATAAGGGAAAAAGGATACAACGTCTTCGTCGTTGGACCGAATGGAACCGGGAGAAGAACATCAGCGAAGAAGCTCGCACAGATGATGGCTTTGAAGATGCCAACTCCAAACGATCAGGTCTACGTTTACAACTTTGAAAATCCCATGGAACCGAACCTCATCTCTCTCTCACCTGGGAAGGGGAAGGAATTGAAGAATGCAATGGAGAATCTGGTCGAAGAGGTTCAGGATGCTCTCATGAAAGCTTTCGAGAGTGAGGATTATTCGAGGAGTAAATCGGAGATAGAGGATGAGTTCACCCGGAAGAAGAGGGAACTGTGGGAAAATCTCGTCGCCCAGTCCAAAGAGCTCGGCTTCTTAGTCCAGGTGACACCAACGGGTGTTGCAACCATACCACTTTACAACGACAAACCGATAACCCCGGAGGTTTTCGAGGAACTTTCCGAGCAGACCAAAAAGGACATTGAAGAAAGGGGAATGCAGGTCAGGCATCTGGTCGAGATGACTCTCCAGAAATCGAGGCAGATGGATAGGGAAATGAAAAGGAAATTGGAAGAGCTTGATAAGTACGTGGCACTTTTCGCCGTGGGTGGAATATTCGAGGACATGTCGAAGAAGTTCAAGGACAATCCAGAAGTTTTGAAATACCTTGAAGATGTGAAAAAGGATATGCTGGATAATATAAAGAAAATACTCGATGAGGAGAAGAGGGAATCGATTCTTTCGAAATACAAGGTGAATCTCTTCGTGGACAACTCCGGTTTGAAAGGAGCCCCCGTCATAGAGGAAGTGAACCCAACTTATCCCAACCTCTTCGGGAAGGTGGAATACGTAGCCAAGATGGGAATGCTTTACACCGATTACACCTTAATAAGACCGGGATCACTTCACAAAGCCAACGGAGGGTTCCTCATACTGGATGCGCTAGATGTTTTGAAATTTCCATATGTCTGGGACACGTTGAAGAAAGTTCTGATGTCCGGATACTCGAAGATAGAGAATATAGAAGGAAAGGCTGGAATTGCATCCACGCTGGCTCCGAAACCTGAACCCATTCCGGTGGATCTCAAGGTCATACTCGTGGGGGATCATTCTATATACGATCTACTGTATCACTACGATCCGGATTTCAAGAAACTGTTTAAGATAAAATCCGAGTTTGATTGGGAGATGCCTCTGGATGAGAAGGGCGTGAAGAATTACCTGACCTTCATATCCAAGAAGGTTAAGGAAAATTCTTTACCAAAGTTCACCAAGAAGGCGTGTGAGGAGATAGTCAAGTATGGTTCGAGATTGGCGGACAGTAAAAACAAACTTTCAGCGAATTTCAACAAGATACTGAGTCTGATCGTGGAATCCGCACACATAGCCAAAATGAACAACAAAGAAGTCGTGGATGCGGATGATGTTAAAAATGCAATAAGGAAGTCCGAGGAGAGGGTCAACCTGCTTCAGCAGAAATACGACGAGATGATAGCAAAGGGTGAAATAATGGTGATGGTCAAAGGCAAGAAGGTTGGGCAGATAAATGGATTGAGTGTGACGAATCTTGGGGATCATTCCTTTGGAATACCGGTGAAGATAACCGCCAAAACTTACCTTGGAAAGGTTGGAGTTGTTGACATACACAGGGAGGCGGATCTGAGTGGAAAAATTCACGGTAAGGCGGTTCTCACGCTGGAAGGATTCCTCGGATGGAAGTATGCACAGAAGGTTCCACTTTCTCTGAGCGCATCCATAAGTTTCGAACAGGTTTACAGTTATCTCGAAGGTGATAGCGCATCCCTCGCGGAAACTTTGGCACTCATATCTGCCCTCTCCAAAGTTCCCATAGATCAAGGAATCGCGGTCACCGGTTCGATAAATCAACATGGAGAGGTTCAGCCTGTGGGTGGTGTCAAGGAGAAGATCGAGGGATTCTACAGGGCATGTAAATCGCGTGGCTTGACGGGGGAACAGGGGGTAATAATACCGGAGAAGAATCTTGAAAACCTCGTTCTGAACGATGAGGTGAAGGAAGCGGTGAGAAAAGGTGTGTTCAAAATATGGACGGTGAAGGATGTGGATGAAGCGATAGAGATAGTGATGGGGAAAAAAGCGGGCGAGAGGAAGAAGGACGGTTCTTATCCGAGGAACACGGTCAATTACCTCGTGTGTAAGGCTCTCGAGGATGCGAAGAAGAAATTGGAGGGTGAGTCGAAGAAGAAAACGAAGAAGAAAACGAAGGGAAAGAGATGATTTTCAAATCATACGCCAAGATAAATCTTTATTTGGATGTTGTTGGAAAAAGGGATGATGGATATCACGATATACTGTCAGTTTTCCAGAGTATATCACTTTACGATTTGATGACGATAGATGAAAAGAAAGGAAAGGATGTGTCGTTCTTCTCCAACGATCC
>QNAU01000253.1 GCA_003641545.1 Thermotoga sp. | reverse complement strand
CAGAAGGGTCAGGGAAGATGGTGAAATGGTGAGAGAAGACTGGGAGAACAAGGAAAAATACATGAGATATGTAGATCTGTTGAAAGTCGATTCCAAGGAAGCGGAGGTTCTAACCGGAACGAAGGAAATCGAGAAATCTGTCATCATGCTACATGAATTTGGTTCTGATCTCGTCATACTCACCCACTCTAATGGGGTGATACTATACGATGGAAAGAAGATCTACAGATCGAATTTTGGAAGCTGGAAAATCGAGGGAAGGACGGGAAGAGGGGATACATGCGTTTCCTCATTCATCGTTGGACTGAAGAGAGGATATTCCCTCCAGAAAGCGCTGGATTTCTCCGCAGATATAACCACAAAGAAGATGAATTATCCCGGACCTTATGCGGGATGAAACTGTTGAAGGAGGTGGCTAATCGTGAGGAAATTTTTAATCTTTTTGATCATTTCCTTGATGATCCTTTCGTTCGGTTTTTCCAAGAAACAGGTTCTACACATGTACACCGCATTGGATGTGAATGAAGCCCGAATCTACATCGATGCTTTCGAGAAAGCAACGGGGATAAAGGTTGAGTGGGTCAGGATGTCTGCAGGGGAGGTCTTAGCAAGGATAGAAGCTGAAAGGAACAATCCACAGGCGAGTGTATGGTTCGGGGGTCCCGCCGTCGAATTCATAGCCGCTAAGAACAAGGGGTTGCTCGAACCTTACAAGGCTCCGGGAGCTTGGGGACTTCCATTGGCTTACAAGGATCCGGAAGGTTATTGGGTCGGATTCTACATCGGAGCGATAGGTTTTGCGAGCAACAAGGATCAGTTGAAGGAGCTGGGGGTCGAGCCACCGAAGTCTTGGTACGATCTTTTGAAACCTGAATTTAAGGGAAGGATATCACTTGCATATCCGTACACATCCGGAACGGCGTACACCACTTTGATAACCCTCGTTGCCCTGATGGGAGAAGATGAAGCTTTCGAATACTGGAAGAAATTTGACAAACAGGTGCATCATTACAACAAATCAGGTTCAGCATGTGTCACACAAGTTGGTCTCGGTGAGGTCACAGTTGGAATAGCATTCGCTCACGATATAGTGAAGAAAGGAATATCCAAAGGTTATCCAGTGGTCCTGTCCTTCCCGAAGGAAGGAACGGGATACGAAATAGGAGCCATGGCACTGATAAAGGGAGGACCTGAACCAGAACTGGGAAAGAAATTCATAGATTGGATGCTGACCGCTGAAGCTCAAAATCTGATGAAGAAATGGTACAGGATACCTTTGAATCCCAAGGCTGAAGTTGCAGAAGGTGCGGTCAGAGTGACGGATCTCAAGATCGTGCCTTTGGATTTCGGATACTTCGGCTCGGCAGAAGTGCATGACAGACTCATAGAAAGGTGGAAGAACGAGATACAGTTCGGTAAGTGAGAAAACAAAGAGGTGGGGGTATCTTTCCCCACCTCTTTTAACAACTTCAGCGGGGGGATAAGATGAATTACACCTTTAAACAGCTAAGAAGACTTTTGAATGAACCTTTATTGTTTACAACAATCCTCGCGATATGGATTCTTCTCATAATTTTCATAATCTTTCCAATCCTTTTAGTTATAATAAAGAGTTTGACAGGTCCAAATGGTGAGTGGTCTCTCAGGGTTTACAGAGATATAGTAACGAAAGTTTATTTCAGAAGACCATTCTTCAACAGCTTGAAACTTGGGGTTACGGTCGCAAGCATAGGTGTTATCATAGGCTACATATTCGCCTACGCGGTTACGAGGGTGAACTTACCTTTCAAAAGGTTCTTCACAACCGTCGCAACCTTTCCGATAGTTTCCCCTCCGTTCGTCATAGCGCTCGCAGCTATACTTCTTTTCGGAAGAAATGGGATAATAACACATCGACTGTTCAAGGATGCCTTGAAGATAGATATATACGGTTTCCTCGGATTGACCGTTGTGGAAACGTTGGCGTATTTTCCAACTGCGTTCCTGACACTCGAAGGTATTCTCAACTCGATAGATCCGGCGATAGAGGAGGCATCTTTGAGTTTGGGAGCGAGCAAGTGGAGAACCTTTTGGAGGGTGACTTTACCTCTGTCCACTCCGGGAATATTCGCAGCATGGCTTTTAGTTTTCGCTCAATCGATGGCAGATTTTGGGAATCCGATGATAATATCCGGGAATTTTCAGGTTCTGTCCGTCGCAGCGTATCTTCAGATAACGGGTGTATACGATATACCTGGAGGCGCAGGATTGGCAGTTCTTCTGCTCGTCCCAACCTTGACAGCCTTCATGGTTCAGAAATACTGGTTGTCGAGGAAATCCTACATAACTGTCACCGGTAAACCGTCCGCGATGAGGATACTCGAACCTGGAAAATTCGTGAAGGCTGTGTTCATGTTCATTCTGATACTCTTAACCTTCTCAATTTTCCTGTTCTACGGAACGGTTCTCTACGGTTCTTTCACAAAGCTGTGGGGTGTGAATTACAGTTTTACGCTGGATAACTACAGATTCGTCTTCGATGTTGGATTGGACTACATAAAGGATACGATACTTCTGGCGAGTATAGCTACTCCAATATCCGGCATACTTGGAATAATCATTGCCTACCTCGTG
>QNAU01000042.1 GCA_003641545.1 Thermotoga sp. | reverse complement strand
GAGGATGCGGTGATACTTCAAACTCGGCAGATCAGAAAGGGAGGATTTTTCGGAATAGGATCAAAGAAGATGATAGAGGTAACCGCGGTTGGCGAGGAAGGAAAGGGAAAAACTGAAAGAACAGCTGAGAAAACGAATACGATCGAGGAAGTTGGTGAAGGTATATACAGGTTGAGAACGATGATAGCGAAAAACATCCAGCGCAACGTGAAGGCATCTCCAAAGGCTGAAGATGTTGGAAGAATAGAACGTGAGTTGAAGGAGCTAAAAGAGATGATCGCCAGCATGGAAAGGAAGTTGATGAAACGGGAATTGATGGCAACGAATGAGACGATCAGGAAGATATACGCCACTCTCAAGGATTCTGGCTTGATGGATGAGCTGATCGATAGAATACTGACTGATCTTGAGGAAGTTGATCCGAGTGATGTGGAAAGTTTGAAGGAGAAGCTGATTCTTTCATTGTCCGGGATACTGAAGGTGGAGAAGATAAGGTTCGAAAGTGGGAGCAGAGTGGTTTTCATAGGACCAACAGGTGTTGGTAAAACCACAACCTTGGTCAAATTCGCCGCAATTTTGAAGATGAACGAAATGGATGAGAAGAAGATGAAAAGAATCGGGATCATCACTTTGGATACTTTCAAAATATCTGGAACGGATCAGTTGAAAACTTATTCCGACATTCTCGATGTATTCTTCAAATCATTTTACACCATCGAGGAGTTGGAGAAATCCATGGATGAATTGAAGGATTTTGAAATTCTTTTGATCGATACAGCCGGAAGAAGTCCGAAGGATTTGGATTACATGGAGGAACTGAATAGAATGATGGAAATTTTGAAACCAACACATGTATTTCTTCTGCTCAGCCTGACTATGAATCTGAGGGATGCGATGAAAATGATCGAAATTTTCTCAAAGTGTGATCCGACACATATAATATTGACTAAGATGGATGAAGCCGATAATATGAGCAATCTTTTCAACATATCCTTCATATCTGAGAAACCAATTTCACATATCACGAATGGTCAAAACATACCAGATGACATAGAAGAAGTGGATTCGAGAGATATCAGCGAGAAATTTTTGAAAGAGGTGTTTGAAAATGGATGATGTTCTCTTCAACGAGTTGAAAAATAGGGATGAAACTGTGGACACAAAGATAATCATGATAACCAGTGGAAAGGGTGGTGTGGGTAAATCCTTTATAGCGGTTAATCTTGCGGTTCTTCTCGCGAAAAACGATAAGAGTGTTCTTCTGTTCGATGCGGATGTTGGATTTGCAAACGGTGAAATACTGCTCGGTGTGACCCCGAGGAACACTTTAAAGGACTATCTCATGGAAAAGAGAGAGCTGAAGGACATAGTTTACCCTACCAAGTACGGTGTATGGCTTTTGAGTGGTGGAACGGATGTCAGGGATATAATAGCTTTCAAGGGGAAGCGTAAGGACGATTTCATAGGGGATTTCATGAAACTGACTGAGAACATGGATTACATAATCATAGATACGGGCATAGGTTACATGGATGATCTGAGAGGATTGTACGAGGCTGTGGATCTTCTGATATTGGTGATAACACAGGAACCCACATCTCTCATGAACACTTACACCTTAGCGAAACTTCTTGCTTTAAGGGGAATAGAACCGGAGATACATATGATCATGAACATGGTTAGAAATGTTGGTGGTGCGAGGAGAACGATGGAAAAGTTCACCATGGTTCTTGAAAGATTCGCAGGAATAGAAGTATCTGAACAGTACATAATGAAATACGATCGCTCAGTTAAAGATAGTATAATAAAACAAACCCCACTTGTGGAACTATCGAAACATTCCCAACCATCCCTGTGCCTGCATAGGTTGGGAGAGTCGATACTCAGCATGGAAATCAAGAGAGGGAAAATTGGCTTCATAGAGAAGATGAGGTCACTCCTTGGAATTGGGAGGTAATCCTTTTGGTCTTCTTTGAAAAGGTCAAATCGAAGAAGGTTTTGAAGCCTGGCAATCCTCTCACGATTGAAACGAGCGATCCTGAATTTGAGGGAACATACAAAAGTTCGATACATGAGTATTATCCGGACAGAGGTGTTCTGAAGATCGGAATGCCGAGCATGAAGGGAAGATTGGTTCCACTTCCAAGGGGAACGATCATAGCGGTGAAGGTAATGGACGGATCATCCATATACACTTTCGACAGCAGGGTTTTGGACTATGGAAAGGATGAGGAGAATTTCAACGTGACCTACATAACCGTTCCACCGGAGTTGAGAAGGGTTCAAAGGAGAAGGTATCTCAGAGTTCCGGTCGTTTTGAATGGTTACCTGAAACACACGAAAGATGGGGAGGCTACCAGATTCATCACCAAGGATATCAGCGCCGGAGGGGCTTTGATATTACTGAAAAAACCGTTACACGTGAACGAGATAATTTTTGTGGATTTGAAGATAACGGACGGCGTTGAATTGAAGGAACAACCAACCAGAGTTGTCAGGGATGCTGGAAAAAATCGGGAAGGGTTGTATCAGTACGGTGTGGAGTTTCTCGATCTCGACGAAAGGATGATCAAGAAAATCCTGAGATTCTGTTTTGATATAGAGAGAAAGATGAAGCTCCAGCAACTCAGAGGAGGTAGATAAAGATGGGGATCTTTGAAAAACTTGGGCCACAGCATCTCGACCTCTTTAAGGAAATAGGAAACATAGGAGCGGGTAACACCGCAACATCTCTTTCCATGATGATGAACTCCAAGGTTGAGATATCCGTTCCATCTGCCAAGGTCATACCAATAGCCAAGATCCCAATGCTGTTTGAGGATCCGGAAGAAATAGTCGCGGGGGTGAGGATGGGAATAGAAGGTGATATGGAGGGCTATCTGCTCTTTGTCATAGACTCAGCTGGTGCCAAGAAGATATTGAAGAAACTGCTTGGAACATCACCGGAAGATATGACGGAGCTCGATCCCATGTCAACCTCCGCCCTGTCTGAAATAGGGAACATCGTTTGTGGCTCATATCTGATGGCATTTTCGGGATTCACCGGGATGAGTGTCAACGGGAAGGTTCCCGAATTGATAGTGGATATGATAACAGCGATAATATCGGAGACGAGCATAAGTGTGATGAGCGAGGAGGATTACATACTCATAGTCGAAACGGATATAATAATAGAGGGAGAGGAGAAAATTAGGGGGTTTCTCATGTTCCTTCCGGAACCAGAAGCACTGCTGAAGGTCATAAGCAAGATGGGAATGGGGATTGAGGATGGCGAGTAAGATAATAATAGGTATAGGTGAATACAAGGCTGCCAAGAATCCAGCAATACTCGTGACCCTTGGATTGGGATCGTGTGTTGGTGTATGTTTGAGAGATAAAAATGCTGGCGTCGGCGGGATGATTCATGTCATGCTTCCGGATAGTGGTGGAAAAAAAGTTGGAAACCCAGGAAAATATGCGGACACAGGCATACCTCTTCTGATAGAGGACATGAAGAAACTGGGAGCAAATCCGTCGATGTTGGAAGCGAAGATAGCGGGAGGAGCTTCGATGTTCAAGGAGAAGAGTGGTATGAACATAGGAAAGAGGAATGTTGAAGCAGTCAAAAATGTTTTGAGGAAATTTGGAATCAGATTGGTTGCGGAGGATACAGGTGGAAACAGGGCGAGAAGCATAGAATACGACGTTGGGACTGGAAAGTTGTTCATAAGGATGGTCGGTGGTGGGGAGAAAATTCAAACCAAGGAGATATGAACATGGGTTATTTCATCTATTCAAGAATAGGAGAAAATGAAAAGGAAAGAATTATAAGGGAGTTCCTTCCAAAAATAAAGGCTCTCGCTGTTTCTCTATCGTACCAACTTCCCAAAAATGTCAGTATCGATGATCTTATTCAAGAAGGTTTGATGGGGCTTTTGAGCTCATTCGAGAATTACGATCCATCCAAGGGGGCTTCATTCTCAACCTACGCTTTGAAAAGGATAAAGGGGGCAATGCTCGATTACCTGAGGAAGTTGGATTGGGTTCCGCGGAATCTGAGAAAGAAGATGAAAGAGCTGGAGGAAGCTGTTCTCATACTCGAAGATAAACTTGGAAAAATTCCTGACGATAAGGAATTAGCGGAGTATTTGAACATGGAAGAGGGGGAGGTAAGGAAGATAAGGAATGAATTGGTAAGAAGGCAGTTGTTGTCACTCGATTCGTACATATTCGAGGATGATGAATCGGTTCACGTTGAGCTTGTGCAATCGAACGAAAAGAGCCCCGACGTCATCTACGAGAAGGAAGAGTTGAGGGAGAAATTGAAGGAAGCCATTGAACAACTGAGCGAGAGGGAAAGACTTGTATTGGCTCTATACTACGTGGAAGAACTGAACTTCAAGGAGATAGGAAAAATACTGGGCGTGAGTGAATCGAGAATTTCGCAGATTCATTCATCCGTCATATCCAAGTTGAAACGACTCCTCCTCTCAAGGATGTGAGAGGTGGGATGATGCGTCCAATAGATCTTCAGATGATTGTTTTGAGAAGTCCCGAAGCAGTTAACACTGTGAATCAAATTCAAGAGGCACTCACCATGAATCAACAGATACTTGGGCAAAACATGATAGTTAGAGCTCAACACGAGATGAGCCAAATCAACACGAATCCAAATGTCGAAAATCCCATTTTGAGGAATTCCACGGAGGGTAGCAGAAGAAATCCAAGGATGATAATCAGAGGCAAGGGAAAGGGTAAGGAAAAGAAAGGGCTGAAAGATGATTACAGAGGGAAATTCATAGATGTTAGGTTGTGAACTGTATGGACAAAATTGGATATTTGAAGGTGGAGAAATACGGTGAGAAATATTCCGGTGGATTGTTGAGCGTCGATTTGAATCTTCTTCCCCTGAAATTTAAATACACCAAACCTGTGGAACCAACGGAACTGCAAAGAATACTCTATGGAAAATCGATGGAGAGATTCATCGCGGTGGATTTGATCTTGAAAAACTTGTTGAAAAAGTTTGAAGAAGAGATTCCCATATTCGTGGATGAATTGGACCTGTTCGATTCTTCCGATGATGAGAGGTTGATCTTCGTGACGGAAATAGGAAAAAGGGAAATCGGGGATGAAAACCCGAAGAAGGTGGAGGATAACAAGTTCATATTTTTCACACATGGAAAAAACTACAGGTTCATTTTCAAGAAGGAACCTTTTGATGATTTCTTCGAAATGCTGGAAAATGTTGTGGAGGACTCGGATATACTCGAACCATTTGAAAGGATATCGAAGGCGCTGGAAAAGATATGTGGGGAAGACTGATAAAGATCTTTTTGGATATCGTAAAAACCATCCACATGGAATTCTCATCCCTCAAAGTATTTTCCATGGATCTTTCAGTGAATCCAGAAGTTGAGGAAATCACCACACCTTCCTCGGAACCTTTGGAGGTTGATTTAAATGTAAAGTTGAACATTGAAGAGTTTGCGGGATTCACAGAGCATGAGTTGGAGGTATCCGAAATCGACTTATGTGAACTTCGATCGTTGGATCAAAGAGATCTGGATTTTCAAAAGCTGAAACCGAAGTTGATGGAGGAGAACATGGAAATCCACGTTGTGGTTTCCGATGTGAAATTTCCGAGGACATCCAAGATCGAGCCTTTGGATTCGGATGTTATACTCGATTCACCGATCGTGAGATACTCGAAATTTTCCATCCCTCCAAGGTTGAAACTGAGATTCATGAAATTTCTGAGTCTTCTCAATCTGAATATGGATGATGTCGAAATCGTCGGTTATTTCGAAGGTGTTCCCGTGAAGAACATCAAGATGATGAAAGTTGGAAATGGAAAACTTTTTATCCATCTCGATGGCTTTGGACCAATGAAGACGGTGGATCTGATAATGGCAAAGGTGGTTGAGGATGGAAGAATCGTATTCATGCCCACCGAATTTGGAGAAATTGAAGATAAAGGATCAATATGAATTGATAGAACTTGTGGAAAAACTTAGAAGAGAATTCAAGTTGGTGTTGATCATCCTTCCAAGTGAAGGAGAAATCTTTGATCTTCTCAGATACATGAATGAGAAGAACATGAATCCTTTCCCCATACCCGCTCATGACAACCTACCCTTTGATCTTAAACCTTCTTCTTACAACGTAAGACAGTTGAGAATCAGGAGTCTGTTCAAAATTCTGATTGGAGGAACCGGTGTGTTTCTCGCAAGTTTGAGGGGGATACTCTGCAGAATCCTCGATCCTCAGAAATTTTTGAGATATTCGATCAGATTGAAGAGGGGGGGAAGGTTTCCGGAGAAATATTTTGAAACCCTTGGGATGTTGGGATACAGAAGGGTAAACACCGTCAGATTTGGAGGTGAATACGCGAGAAGAGGTTGCATAGTGGATGTCTTCTCACCGTATCACGATGAGCCTATCAGAATCGAGCTTTTCGATGATGAGATAGTGGATATAAGATTGTTCAAGCCCTCCGATCAGAGGAGCTTCAAAAGGATCGATGAAACTTGGATTCTCCCAGTACACGATTACATCATGGATGGTGAAAGTGTGGAACACTTCGAAGGAGAGATTGAGGATCTGAAGCTGAGATTCACCGAGAATGTGGATTTCATAGATGATCTGCAGAAAAATGTGGATTCTCTGGATTCACTCGTCGGTATTTTCGAGAAAAGGAGAAACACCGTTCTTGATCTTTTCGATCGTGACGACAGTTTTCTCGTGTTCGTGAACTTAGAAAAATGCGAGAGGAATTACAGAAATTACGTTGAAGAATTGTTCAAAATTTATCCTGGGAAGATCTTCAGGTACATGTATTCGAGATACTCCTCGGTTGATTTGAACAGACTTTTCTACTCCAACGTGAGAAAACTGATTGTCGATGAATTCCACACCTGGGGAAAGGATCACAGAATTCACAGCGGTGGTTGGTTCCACTCGGAGGAGGTATGGTTCGAGGAAGATTTAAAACCAGGTGATTTCGTCGTCCACGTAGATTACGGTATAGGAATTTTCAAAGGAATAGTCGAGATAGAGAACTACACAGGTAAGAGGGATTACATCGAAATAATGTATAGAAATGGGGTTAAACTTTATGTTCCCGTGGAAAAGATACACAGGATTCATAAATATGTTGGACCGACGGATGGATTGAAACCGAGCGATATAAGTGGAGGGGAATGGGCGAAACTCAAGAAAAGGGTGAGAAAGGACATAGAAAAGAAGGTGGATGATCTGCTGAAACTTTATGCTCTGAGGATGAAGAGCAGAAAGAGACCTATGAAAGGAGATATGGAACTTGAAGAACAGTTTGCCCTCTCCTTCCCATATATGGAAACTCCCGCTCAGTTGAAGGTTCTGGATGAAATTTTGAAGGATATGGAAAGGGAAGTTCCGATGGATAGGCTCTTGTGCGGGGATTCTGGTGTGGGAAAAACGGAGGTGGCGATGCGATCAGCTTTGAGAGCGATAGCGAGTGGAAAACAGGTGGCATTCTTGGTTCCAACGGTTGTTCTGGCGAGACAACACTATGAGAATTACAAGAAGAGATTCGATGAAATAGGCGTGAGAATCGAACTTTTCGACAGATCGAGAACCAAGGGTGAGAAGATGAGGATCCTTGAGGATCTGAAAGCCGGAAGAATAGATATGATAATAGGAACCCATGGGATTTTATCCGATGACCTTAGATTCAAAGATCTTGGCCTTTTGATAATAGATGAGGAACAAAGATTCGGTGTTTTCCAAAAAGAAAAACTCAAAAGGTTGAGAGTATCCGTGGATGTTCTGAGCATATCCGCGACCCCAATTCCAAGAACACTTTACATGGCTGTCAGCGGGATAAAGGGAATGTCAATCATGGATGGGAATGTGGGAAAAAGCGTCAACGTTGAGGTGATCGTGACACCGTTCGATGATAGGTTGATCAAAAAAGCCATCCTCGTCGAAACGTCGAGGGGAGGACAGGCGCTTTACATTCACAACAGAATAGGTGAGCTTGAAGGGATAAGGGATGGTTTGAGGAAGGAATTCGAAGATCTGAGAATAGAAATCGCACACGGGAAGCTACAAAGGAGAATTTTGAAGGAAATTATCAGTGCTCTGTACGATGGGAAGATAGATGTTCTGATAACCACAACCATCTTTGAGAGTGGGATAGATATTCAGAATCTCAACACCATAATAGTGGATGATGCCCACAGATATGGAATATCCGAACTTTATCAATTGCGTGGAAGGGTGGGAAGGGGTCAGAGGAAGGGATACGCATATTTCATGTATCCTCCGGATAAGCTGACCGAAGAAGCTAAGATGAGGCTCAAAGCCATCGAATCGAAATCGAATCTCAGTGGATTGGAGATGGCGATGTTGGATATGGAGATGAGGGGAATCGGAAATGTTCTTGGACTGGAACAGCATGGAAACATGAGAGCGATAGGTTATAGGATGTTCATGGAGATACTTGAGGATGTGTTCAGAAGACGGATCGGTGAATTCGATGAGCTCGAAGAAAGATCCATCGAGGAAATGTATCTCCCGAGGATCGATGGCCTGAAGTTAGATGCGAAGATTCCGGCGGATTACGTTCCGGATGTCATAGAGAGGATCAATCTCTACAGGAGAATATCCGGTGTGGAACGGATCGAAGAACTGGGAGAGATAGAAGATGAAATGGTGGATAGGTTCGGCAAGATACCCGAAGAAACGAGAAATCTCCTCAATTTGATGAAACTCAGGTTGATCCTTTCAAAACATGGAATAAGAAAGATCGAAATCAGAGATGGATTCAGAGATCTGAAAATATCCGGTGATACCATTCTCGTTTCCAGAAGGGAAAATATCTTAGAGTTCATGTTGAATTCACTGAAAGAAGGGTAACCTTTCCAGTTTAATTCTTTTCGTTCTCATTCTCTCCGCAGTTATGATGGCTTTCAACTTTTCCACGGATTTCTCAAGAAAGTCGTTCACGATGAGATATTCAAACTCCGATATTTTGGATAACTCCCACTTTGCATCCTCCAATCTCCTCTTCAGATCATACTCACTATCCGTTCCCCTTTTCCTCAGCCTT
>QNAU01000252.1 GCA_003641545.1 Thermotoga sp. | reverse complement strand
TTGAACGAGTTAGTGGAGAATGTTGGTGTCGTTTACTACGCGAATTATCTCGGTGTTTTGCTCATAGATCCGGATACAGGTGAGTTCATCGTTTTGAAATGATACCAAATTGAGAAACTCAAAGTTATCTTTGTAAGGGAGGAGAGGGTGCCATGAAATTTCCAAGAATTGAACTGTGGGGTATTCTTTTCATTCTATTCCTTTTCATTTCCATGTCCGCTTTCTCCAATCAACTCGTCGATCTCAAGATCAAACCGAGGGATGGATCGATAGATATCGTTCTGTGTTTCGATACTCTACCGACCGAATACTCGACGGAATCGGATATATCCTTCGAGAATTTCCAGATAGAATTTCCGAATTACACCAGTGGCTTGTTGTACAGAAATCTCCAGGTTTGGATCTCCCCAATATACGAGATAAATGTTGAAACGCAAGGTGAAAACTTGAAACTTTTGATCAGGTTGGTCTTCCCGAGAAAACCGAAGATAAGGATGGAAGGAAAGAGTGTGATTTTGAATTTCAAGAGATCCACGAAGAGGGCGGACTTCATCTTCCCGGATTGGGATATAAGGATGGTCATAAGATACATATCTGAGATGTTGGGAATCAGTATGATAGTGGATCCCAACCTCAACCTCGGTGGAAAGGTGTCCATGAACTTGAGGAACATAACCGCAGAGGATGCGTTCATATACCTTCTCAAAACATACGATGATCTCGGATACGTCATCCTTCCGGATGGAACCATATTCTTATCCGACTTCAACAACCTCGTGAAGAGGTTTGGAGATAAAGTCTTGGTCTGGAGGGTTTATGATTTCAGCGATTATTCCGAATCCGCGAAGGAGATGATCAAAGCAGTTATAAACGATCTTCTCAGCGCGATAAAGGAACCGACAGAAAAGATAATAATGATTCCTCCTGAATCGTTCAAAACGATCACCATTCCGAAGCCCACGGTTCAGTCAACCCAAACTCAGCGGATTTTGACTCAGAAGATCCAAACCCAGGTTCCCCCTAAAACATCCAGTTTAATGGTTTTCATGAAAGCCAGATTAGAGATACACTCCAAACTCATGAACCTCATATCCAATTTGAGCAAGGAAAAGAGGGTAAAAAGGAAACTCAAAGTTGTCGGTGTTGATATGAACAAATTGAAGAAAATGGAAGATGAATTGAAGAAACTCTTCAATCTGGATAAAGTGGAGGTTCTGAAGGAAACCGGATACATCATACTGGAAGGTAAATTGTCAAATGTTGAGGATGCCGTGAATTACATACAAGGGCTTGGGAAAAAGGCGGTTTCCAAAACGACTACCACCGCTCGCAAGGTGGTTAAGAGAGTTGAAAAATATGAAATTGTAAACCTCTCCTCCCCGTTGAATGATGTCGTTCTTGAAACGATAAAGAAGTATTACCCCAAAGTCAGTTTGAAGTCTTTGGATGACAAATCCCTGAGGATTCTGATCCTTGGAACGAGTGATGAAATAAACGGTGTGAAAAGGATCTTGAGGGATCTCGGTTATATGAAAACGAGATTGTCGGAATTCGTCGTGGTCGATCCGGAAGCACTCGATGATGTTCTGAAGCTCATATCTGTGGATTATCCATCGGTTGTCGTGACAAAGATAAACAACTCGATCCTCTATTTAAAAGGCTCGGATGAGGATATAAAGGGAGTTCTCAGTCTGATAAACCAGGTGGAGGAAATGATTGGATCGAGAAAGGTTAAAACTGTGAAAAGGATCATATCCTTGAATCCGAAGAAATTGGAAAACGCAAAATCACTGTTGTTGAGTTTATTCCCGAACTTGAAAATCTCTGAAATACCGGATCTCGGGATCATGATAATTGAAGGGCCGGTGGAAGATATATTGAAGGCTGTGGACAGCTTGAATGAATTCATCGAGGATGAAAATATAGGTGTGGTATCTGTGATACTGAAAGCCATGAGCATCGACAAGATCAAGGAATTCTTGAGTTTCAAGGGTTATTCAGACGAAATATTGACATACTATGTTCCCGAAACACATTTGCTTCTTCTGAAAGGAGATGCTAAGAAGATAGCCACGATCAGAGATGAAATAGCCAGCATGGATAACGATATCTACATGGAGAGGAAAAAAGCGGAACTGGAGAATCAGGTGGTAGTTGAAATGGTTCGAAAATTACCACAGTTTTCAACAGACGATGTAAAAAAGATAATAACCACAAAATTCCCAACCATATCCTTCGATGAAACGGAAGACAGCTATGTCTTGAAGGGAAAGAAAATCGATGTTCTGAGAGCAAAGGATGAAATAACAGCCCTGAGAAGAGAACTTAATGCCAAGAAGTTGTTACTTCTGGCTGTCTCAGAAGATGTCGATATGAAAACGGTAAAGAAGATAATAAATCTTCAGTTCTCTTCCATAAAGATCGTTGAACTTGGGGATTCGAAACTATTACTCAAGGGTGACGAGTTCGAATTGAAGAAGGTGAAGGATATACTATCTTATCTCGGTCTTCTCGGAAAGGTTGAGAGAAAGAGAACGGTCAGACTGTATGAAACCGAAGATATAGATTTCGAGGAGGCGAAGAAGCTTCTCAACATATACTTCCCGAAACTCACCGTGGATT
>QNAU01000251.1 GCA_003641545.1 Thermotoga sp. | reverse complement strand
TGTGTGAAAATATATCACGAGCCGAAGAAGGTGGCGAATCTCATACTGAACGATCTTCTTGGATTGCTCAATGAGCGGAACATGGAAGTGAATGAGAATCCTGTGAGTGCGAGCGATCTCGCGAGGATTGTCGAGTTAGTTGACAAGGGAGATATATCATCCAATGCAGGTAAGAAAGTTTTGGTGGAGGTGTTCAACGGGAACGGCAAACCTGATGAGATAGTTGAAAGGGAAGGGCTGAAGAAGATAGGGGATGAAGACTTCGTCAGGAAGATAGCGAGAGAAGTGATAGAGACGAATCCAAAACCGGTCAACGATTACAAAAAGGGTAAAAAAGGTGCGATAGGTTTTCTCGTTGGTCAAGTTATGAAGAGAACGAAAGGTAGGGCGGATCCGAAGTTGGTCAACAAGATACTTGCCGAGGAACTCGAAAAGGAGTGAAAGGATGAAATTCCACCACTTTATACCGACGGAGATTTTCTTCGGCGAGAAAGCTTTAGATGAAGACGGTGAGATCGTTGGAATCCTTGGAAAAAGGGCGTTCATAATCACGGGAAGATCATCTTCCAAAAATGGATCCCTCAACGATGTGTTGAATCTTCTGAACAGGATGAAGATCGAGCACGACGTGTCGCATGACATGGAGGAAAATCCGTCTTTCTCCTTAGTTGTGAGGATAACGGATAAGGTCAAAAGATTCAAACCGGATTTTTTGATAGGAATAGGTGGGGGCAGTGTCCTGGACAGCATGAAAGCGGTTGCAGTTTTGAGTGTGAACGACATAGATCCAATCGATCTGTACGATCAGGGAAGATATTCTAAGGCTCTCCCGATGGTTGCCATTCCAACGACTGCCGGAACGGGCAGTGAGGTTACGGAATACTCTGTGTTAACGAACGATGAGACGAGGATGAAGGGAGGTTTCAAGTCCAATCTCATATTTCCGAGATATTCTTTCCTCGATCCGAGATACACCTTGACCATGTCCATGGAGTTGACCATAGCAACGGGATTGGATGCCCTATCCCATTCGGTTGAGTCCATACTCTCGACGAGATCGAGTGAGATGAGTGAAATATTCGCACTGAGGGCTAATGAACTCATCTTTCAGAATCTTCCGAAGGTTTTGAAGAACCCCGATGATTTGGAGTGCAGGTCGAAGATGCTTTTCGCATCGATGCTCGCTGGGATGGCAATAGCCCAGACTGGAACCACGATAATCCATGCACTCGGTTATCCCTTGAGCACGTTCAAGAATTTGAAACATGGCTTGGCGAATTCGGTCTTGATGATCCCAACTCTGAGGAGGATTGAGAAGAGTCATCCAAACAGGGTGGCAAAAGCCATAACACCGATGAAAGATGTCGATGATTTTGAGATCTTCCTGAAGGACATGTTGTCGAATTTAAATCTGAGGATGAATTTGAAAAGGGAAGAGATGGAAGAATGGGCGAGAATTGGCTCCAAGGCGAAACACTTGAAATCAACGCCGGGTGATTTTGGATACGAAGAAATACTCAACATATACGAAGAGATGATGAAAGAATATGGGGAAGGTGATAAAAGATAAAGAAGGCTGTGCTTAAGAAAGGAAGGATGAAGAGAATACTCTCCGGTCATCCATGGATATACGACAACGAGATAAAGTCCGTGAGTCCGGATGTGAACGATGGTGACATCGTCGATATCTTTGATTGGAGGAACAAGTTCGTAGGAAAGGGTTATTTCAATTCAAAATCGAGAATAAGGATCAGGATATTGACGAGAACGGATACTGAAATAGACAGATCTTTCTTTGAGGCAAAGCTCAGGGGAATCCTGAGGAGAAAGAAAGAATACAGGAACGGGTCTTTCAGATTGATCCACTCCGAAGGTGACGGCATTCCCGGTTTGATAGTTGACAAATATTCCAACTTTCTCGTCATTCAGGTGAACACCTTAGGTATGATGAAGTTGAAGTCCATTGTGGTGGATGTCTTAGTGGATCTTCTGAATCCAAGGGGAATATACGAGAAGAGTGATTCACCATCTTTGAAGAAAGAAGGTGTGAAGGAGGAGAAGGGATGGATATACCTCGATGGACCATCCCTCATACCGTTCGAATACGAGGGCATAAAATTCCTTGCGGATGTGGAGAAAGGACAGAAGACCGGATTTTTTCTCGATCAGAGGGGAAATGCTCTTCTGCTCAGAAAATACGCCGAATCCAAGAGATGTCTCGACGTGTTCAGTTACCATGCGAACTTCGCCATGAATCTTCTGAAGGGTGGGGCGATACACGTTGAACTCGTTGAAACATCGAAGAGGGCGAACGATAATGTCGAGTTGATGATGAAGATAAACGATTTTAAAAATTTCAAGATAATCGATGAGAACGCGTTCGATTACCTTCGAAAGCTTGACAGGGAGAAGGAAAGATACGACATAGTCGTTCTCGATCCTCCTGCGTTCGCCAAATCCAATTCGAACAAGGAGGACGCGCTCAGGGGATACAAGGAGATAAACCTCAGAGCGATGAAGATACTGAGAAACGGTGGAATACTCGCGACATCTTCCTGTTCACAGGTTGTGAAAAGGGAGGAGTTTGAAAATGTGTTGAAAGCCGCAGCGAAGGATGTCAAAAAGAAGCTGATCCTTCTGCA
>QNAU01000250.1 GCA_003641545.1 Thermotoga sp. | reverse complement strand
GATGATGATTTCAACACACCGAAGGCTCTGGGATTCATCTTCGACATTATCAAAGAATTGAACACAACGAAGGATGAAGAAAGAATGGTCGAAGGGTACTACTTGGTGAGGGAGGAATTCGGTCCCATATTCGGTTTGTTCGATGAGGAGGAGAAAACCACCGTTGATCTAAAATTCGATGAGATGGTGGAATCATTCGTGGAGTTGAGAAACGAGTACAGGAAGATGAAAAGATTCGATGTTGCGGACTCCATAAGATCCACATTTTCAAAGGTTGGTATAACTCTGAAGGATACCCCGGACGGAACGAAATGGGAGATAAGTTGATATACATCATCAACTTCCTCTTGATTTTGAGTTCCTTCCTTTTTTCGATCGAAATAAGAGTCAGTCTGTCGAACCCTGGGGAGATCTTGAATGGATTCAACGAGTTGTTCGTTTCGTGTGAAGGTGATCTGAACCTCAACGGCAGAAATCTGGGAAAGACGGAACTACAGATTCAACTCGTTCATGACGAGTTGATGGTTAAAAGTAAAAACAAGGTGATCACAAGGGGTATATTCGAACACGTGAGCTGTTCCAACGGATACGTGAAGATAAACACTGGGAGAAGAGTTTACTCTTTCCCCGGTTCTATGGTGTTTCACCCGAGGAATGGGAGATTGTTTTTGATCAACGAGCTCGATTTTGAGGAATACATCGAGTTGGTTCTTCCATACGAAATGGGATGGAAAGCCGGGTTAGAAGCGTTGAAAGCACAGGCGGTTTTAGCCAGAACGTATGCACTGTTGAAGATCAACTCTTCGATTTACTCAAAGTATGGATACGATATCTGCTCCTCCGTCACCTGTCAAGTCTATCGTGGGATACCAAACGTGAAACCATCCAAGATGCGGAAATACGAACGAGCGGTTCGTGATACGTCGGGAATCACGCTCAAGTATGGGGATAAACTCGCACGCGTTTTCTTCTCCAGCCACAACGGTGGAAGATCAGCCCTTCCATCGGAAATATGGGGAGGAAACATACCGTACATTCTCACATTCGATGACAAGGGTGAAGATGGGATACCCTACGGTGCCTTCTCGGATTACTACTCGTGGGTTGTCTCAATCCCACGCATGGAAATCCTGAGAAAACTCTCAAAATCTGAGAAAACTTTCGTAGGTTCCAGGTTGAAGAAAATAGAGATCCTCGACAGGGGACCATCTGGAAGGGTGACGAAACTCAAAATAATCGGGGATAGGGAGATAGAGATCGATGGAAACAGTTTCAGGTTGATCGTCGGGTTGAGAAGTTCATTCTTCGATCTTCAGTTCGATCCGATCAGTGATGAATACATATTCTGGGGTAGGGGTTTTGGACATGGAGTGGGATTGTCACAGTACGGTGCCATGGACATGGCGGAGAGAGGATACGAATACGACGAGATACTGGAACATTATTTCCCCGGAACCATGTTGAGTGGGTCCATCGAGGTAGTGCTTGAGAATTACGAGGAGGATCTCAAAGATCTCATAACGATCGAGGTTGATGGAAGAAAATTCAACGTGGATGGTTTCAAGACGCTGATCCCGAACGTATCCTTAGGTGTGAGAAAGGTGAGTTTGAATTTGGATGGATTTGAAATCGCCACGAAAAGGATACTCGTATTTGAGGGGAAGAAAAGTGTGGTTTTCTTCAGGTTGGGAATCGGTACACTTCCAACTCTGGTTGAATCGAAAAATGAGGGAGCACTTCCAAAATTCACGGTGAAGTATTCAAACTATCCGGATGGGGTTCTTGTAAGAGTTAATTTTGATAAAGCTGTGGATTTTGCTAAGTTGATATTACTTAGAAAGAGTGGTGTGAACGGTGAGTGGTTGAGGTTGTTCGAAAGGAAACTGGAAGGTGAGAGGAAAATAGAGTTTTTCGACTACACCGTTGATCTTTCGGGAAAATACGAATACAAAGTGATCTTAGTTTCAAATGACTACTCCGCGACGAGTTATCCTTATTTTTTCACGGTGTTCAGAGATTTCAAGGTTGAGAAAATCGCGGAAAAGAAAAGATTGAAATTGCCATTCCTTAGGATGCCCGATCTCGGTGAGGATGAACTGATCGTGAAAAGTCTCGTGATGGATAATCTCGATTACGTCGATATCGACGTTGTGGATGATACCGATCTGTTCGCGGATGGGAAGAAAATCCTGAAAATGGAGAAGGGTGAAAGGGTAAGGTTTGGAAAAATCGATGGAAAGATAGCTCTGTTCGGAGTGAATGGAAGAATCCTCTCATCGGAGGTGGAGCTGAAGGGAGTCTTCAACTTCATGGATGAGGAATTTGATCACATTCTCATCGCGTTGAGAAGAGGGAAGATTCGTCTTTTGAACGTCGAAACCTTGGAGAATTACCTCATCAGAAATTTGGAAGGATTCATCGAAAGGAACGATCCAATCGAACTGAGGAGATTGAAGGCGATCATATTGAGAACCCATGTGGTTTACTCTCTTTTGACGGGAAGATACGCAGGCGAAGATCACGATCTTCTGTATAGGCTGTCCGCATTTCAAATAACGAATGAAAAAACACCTTCGTGGAAGCTGAGGAATTGCCTTAGGGAAACGAAGAATCGAGTCATAACGACTGCTGGATTTGTGGTGGATGG
>QNAU01000249.1 GCA_003641545.1 Thermotoga sp. | reverse complement strand
TTCTTCGCTCCAGCTTGTATGTGCGCGATGGCTTTGTCCTTGCTCCTGAAGACACCGGTGGATTCTATGACGAAATCCGCACCCACATCTTTCCATGGAAGTTTCGATGGATCCTTCTCCGAGAAGACTGGTATCTCTTTTCCGTTCACAACCATGGAATTTTCCTTAACTTCTATGGTTCCGTTGAACCTTCCATAGACTGAGTCGAATTTCAAAAGGTGGGCGAGCGTTTTGGCATCGGTTATATCGTTTATTCCAACAACTTCCGCGTTTCCCCTCTCCATTATTACTCTGAAAACCGATCTTCCTATTCTACCGAATCCGTTAATTCCCACTTTCAACATTTCTACACCACTCCTTTCGACGAGGTTTTGTATTTAGGCTCATTATACCACATCACGACACTTTGACGAGTTTAAACTGCTTGGACCTGTCTTCGTAGGTTGTGTGCAGAATCTCATGAGCTATATGGCTGAGTGGCTTTTCGAGGAACACCTCATACAATTTCTTTATCGATGGATTCTCATGGGATTTCCTTATCTTCTTCATCTCGTCTATGGTGTATATCGCATTCGCCCTCTTCACAAGAACATCCGGATCGAGACTCCTCGGCTGACCTCCGCCACCTATGCATCCACCTGGACATGCCATTATCTCTATGAAATGGTATTCTGCTTCACCTTTTCTGACCTTCTCGAGCAGTTTTCTCGCATTTCCAAGGGTGTGTGCAACCGCGACTCTGTATTTTTGACCGTTTATCTCCACCTCGGCTTCTTTTATCCCCTCAAGTCCTCTGACATCCTCGAAAACGATCTTTGGTAAAGTTTCTCCCGTCAGAACCTCGTATGCTGTTCTGAGCGCCGCTTCCATGACACCACCCGTGACCCCGAACAGAGCAGCCGCTCCGGTTGATTCACCGAGTGGATCATCGTGCTGATCATCTTCCAGACTGAAGAACGGTATCTGCTTTATCTTTATCAACTTCGCCAACTCCCTCGTCGTTATGACCGCATCTATCGCTCTGACACCGTTCACGATCTGCTGTTTTCTCAATGCTTCATCTTTCTTTGCGGTGCATGGCATCACGGACACAAGGAATATATCTTCCGGTTTCTTCCCTATCTTCTGGGCGAAATAAGTCTTGACAACCGCTCCCATCATTCCCTGCGGAGATTTGGCGGAGGATATGTTCTCGAGGAAATCGGGATACTCTTTCTCAGCCATGTTTATCCATGCAGGGCAACACGATGTCAGGAGTGGGAAGGGACCACCGTTTTTTATCCTCTCGACGAGTTCATGGCCTTCCTCAACTATCGTCAAGTCCGCGGAGAAGTTGGTATCGAAGATGTAGTCAAATCCGAGTTTTCTCAGAGCTGCGACCATTTTGCCTATGGATATCGTTCCCGGCTCCGCACCGAATTCCTCAGCTATAGCGACCCTGACTGCTGGAGCAGTTTGAACCACCATGACCTTGTCGTGTTTGTCGAGTTCCTCGAGGACTCTCCTCCAGTCTTGGACCTCCACTATGGCACCGACGGGACATACCACGGAGCACTGTCCACAACTCGTGCAAAGTGTGTCGTAAACCGGGGTATCCATGAATGTTCCGGGATACGTTCTGTATCCTCTCTCCATCATCGAGTAAACACTCGTTCCCTGAATCTCATCACATACCCTCACACATCTGGAGCATTTCACGCACTTTGAGATATCCCTGATGATTGCGGGTGAGCTATCGTCGTAGAGGTCCAGTATCTCCTTCTCGGGGTATATGTTCTCGACGTTGTATCTGTAGAGAAGATCCTGCAGTTCACATGATCCGTTCGCATCGCAGGTTTGACAGTCATCTGGATGTGTGGATCTTATCAGCGCGAGTGCGGTTTTCACGGCTCTTTGAACTCTCTCGCTCTTCGTGCTTATCTTCATGCCGTCCTTAAGTTTGAGTGTGCAGGATGTCTGGAGATTCTTCATTCCCTCAACTTCCACGACACACAATCTGCACGAGCCGACCGGTTCGAGCAGTGGATGATAACAAAGGGTGGGAATGTAGAAACCTTTTTCTTTGAGAAAATCGAGAAGGGTTTTACCTTCTTCGGTTTCATACTCTTTCCCATCCACGAATATCTTTATCCTTCCCACATTCACCACTCCTTTCACTTTATCTCATCTTGACCCTTATTCTCTTGGGCTTTTTCAACTTTTCAAATTTACAGACATTCGATCTGCACTTCTTATCCACGATGTGTTCCATGAACTCATCTTCGAAGAGATCCATCAAGGTTAAGAGAGGATTCGGTATGCTCTGACCCAATCCGCAGAAGGACGCTTCACCCGCTGTGAGTGCTATATCCCTGAGAATCCTTAGATCTTCTCTCTCGCCGATTCCGTTTCTTATCCTCTCGAGTATCTGAACAGCCATCCTCGTTCCTTCCCTGCACGGGGTGCATTTTCCGCAGGATTCATGCTCGAAGAATTTCATCACGCTGAGTGCTATATCCACAGGGCAGTTTGTCTCATCAGCCACCAATATGACCCCGGATCCGAGGGCGACACCATCTCTTGTGATCGAATCGTAATCGAGTTGAACATCGAGTTTATCCGGCTTTATGAAAGTCCCCGCTATTCCACCAGTCTGGATCATCTTGATCTCCTTGCCACCTTT
>QNAU01000041.1 GCA_003641545.1 Thermotoga sp. | reverse complement strand
TCAAATCACCGTAATTTCCTTCCTTCAAATCCACGTCCTTCAATATTAACGGAAGCTCGAGATTCGTTGGGTTCACAACGCTCACGGTATCATCCACATTTTCCCTGATCAGTTTTTCCAATTTTTCTTTCAGTATCTTCTTCATTCTGGATTCGACTTTTTCGAGTCTGTTCAAAACATCATCGTAAACTTCCTTTATGGATGAACCAGGTAGTATATCGTGAAACTGAGCTCGCAGTATGGTTCCCCAAGCTTCATCTATCTCTTTCTCCGGGTAGCTCCCACCATCGATGTAATCCAAGGTTGAGAAGAATTCGACGAGATACATCAGATTTTCCATCTTCCTGTTCATCTTCTTCATCTTAGCCTGGTTGGTGTAGGTTCCACGGTGTAGTTCTAAATACAGCTCATCATCCCAAATTGGTAGATCCTCAAGTTTCAATTTCTCGATTTCCTTAGATACGTTCACCATCCTTAACTTCGGCATACCCGGTAATTTATCGTATCTTTCGTAGTACTCCAACATCTCCTCAGTTGGACCTCCACCGCCATCTCCGTATCCAAAGGTCAGAATGTCGTGAAACACATTAGGGGATCTTCTCTTCCAGTCCTTCAGATGCTCGATCAGATCATCAGGTTTCAAATTCGAATTGTAGTTGTGTTTTCCGTGGAACAGATTCACCACAACTTCCGTTCCATCCAGACCTCTCCAGATGAACCATCTGTGGGGAAATTTGTTTTTGTCATTCCAATCAAGTTTTGTGGTTATGAAATAACGCATACCCGCATCTTTCATCAGCTGTGGGAGTGACCACGTGAATCCAAAGGTATCCGGAAGATAGCACACTCTGCATCTTTCACCGAACTCCCTCTCGAAAAATCTCTGACCATACAAGAATTGCCTGACCAACGATTCACCAGATGGTAGATTCGCATCGAATTCCACGACGCTTCCACCGATCGTTTCCCACCTTCCCTCGATTACCCGCTTTCTCACCTTCTCGAACAGATCGGGAGCTTCTTCTTTCAAATCCTCGTATATTGCACTCGACGACTGTAAAAATCTGAATTTGGGGTAATCATCCATGAGTCTCAGAACATTTGAAAATGTGCGGACTATCTTCCTCTTGGTTTCATCGATCGGCCAGAGCCATGCGTAATCTATGTGTGAATGACCACTTATGAGTATTTCCAAAGGTTCGGAGAATTTCTTCGATAGATTCTCCATCTCCTCCATGAGGAACTTAGAAGCTCTCTCGAAAGATCTCACAATCTTTTCGTCGATCTCATTCTCGAATTCCTCGGGAAACTTTGGAGGATTCCATATCGCGAGCAGATGTCGCATCGAGCTATCCTCACCGATTCTGTTGAAATAAGAACCGGTATCACACCTCAGATTCAAGAATCCAAAGGCTTTCAAAAGAATATCGTGTATGATGGATCTCAGGGGATCCTCCACGACCTTGAACAGTTCAAAGACCAACTTGAAATCCAGAAAGGACCCCAGAATTTTTTTGTTGAAGACCAAGAGATTCGATCTTTCGAATCTTGGATCGAAGTTTGAGGTTCCAAATAGATTCTTTGGAACCACTTCCAAGGTGATCGAATGTTTCTCACCGTCCAAAAATCTATCCATCTTCAAGAGTCTGTGATATTCGTTTATTTCACCGTATGGTTTCCCATCGACTTTCACGAGCGTTTCTCCACCAGCCCACAGATCCAATAGGAGTGTCTCATCATTTCCAACACTGGGAAACACAAACTCGCCGGTTATCGATACTGGAAAACCGCAATCGAAATCCAATCTCTCTCCCACATTCAACTCCCTGCTTCCGATTCTCCATCCGTTCAACTTCACTTTTTTTCTGATGGCGATGGGATAAAGCTCGGATATCCTCCTCTCGAAAAAAGCCACATCGAGATTGTGTTCCCTTGAAAAATCCCCCGTATAATACACATCAGCTCACCCCCATGTTTAGGTACGTTTCCTCATCTTATCCAACCTATGTAGAAAATCTGGAGGTGCTATGTCTATCTTTCTCTCCTTCTGCGATTTTTCAAATTCCTTCAGTTTTTCCCTGTACTCCTTGACCTTTTCCTTCATCTCCTTCACATCCCCTTTCAACCACTTGTCGATATCATCCACAAGTGATTCGATGATATCGGGCACTTCCTCATCCACCAAACCTACCTCTTCCATGATCTTGAGTTCCTCCTCCACTGCCTTGTGAATATCCTCTCTGGTTATATCACTCTTGCTGGCTATTATTCTGAGAAGTATGTTGTTCCTCATCCTCAGCTCTTCCACCACATCCTCCAGAATGTCCAACCTCATAATCAGAAAATTCAACAACTGATCGAGAGAAATCTGGTATGCCATATCATCATCGCCTCCATCTTCTTCATTTTCCGTGTAAAGGTATCATATCACAAGTATTTTTCGATCTTCACGGAGAGTCATATACGCATGTTCGGCGTAGGGTCAAACCCTTAGATTCAAGCATTCCAGCCGAAGGGAGGTGAGATGAAGATGCAATAAAAAATGGTGGAGTCGATGGGATTCGAACCCACGACCTCTACCGTGCCATGGTAGCGCGCTCCCAACTGCGCCACGACCCCACCTTGCATTGAGTATTATAATTCATAGGTGGTATTTATTCAAGAATTCACAGATATGTGACTCCATAAAATTATGGAAATAATTTGAAAGTGATGTGTTCCGAGGTATAGAATTGAATAAAACTCAATTGCTCATTTCGATGGGGAGGATGGAAGATGAAAACGAAAAAAGCGAAGATAAGTTTCATGATCTATCTTTTCGTTTCCCTGATGATTCTTTTCTCACTCTCCGGATTGATACTTTCACAAGGCTTGGACAAAACGGAAAATTCGGTGGATCGGATTTCCAGCGATTCAGGTTCGGGTTTCATCGGTGTTGCCTTAGCAACGGGACTCGCATCGTTGGGCGCGGGAATTGGTGTTGGAATAGTGGGAGCAGCTGCCATAGGTGCCCTCAGCGAGAATCCAAAGATGCTCGGTAGAACGCTGATATTCGTCGGACTCGCTGAAGGTGTTGCAATATATGGACTCGTGATATCAATAATAATCTTGGGGAGGATGTAAATTTGAGATTCTTTCTGATCAGCGACAACATAGACACCCTCTTAGGTCTTCGACTCGCCGGAGTCAAAGGTGTCGTTCTGCACGAGAGGGAGAAGGTTTTGAAAAAGATCGAAGAGTTGGAGAAGGATGAAACCGTGGGGATAATACTCGTCACTCAGAAGATAGAGCAGATGATACCCGACAAGATAAGAGACATAAAATTGAGAAGGGGATTACCACTGATCTTCGTCATCCCCGACAGGCACGGGTGGAAGGGACCCAAAGATTTCATAACCAGATACGTTCAATCAGCCATAGGGGTGAGGATAAATGAGAAGGAATGATGGAACAAGGGTTGAGGATTTGAACAAAGTTGAGAAGATGAAGAGGATGATAGATGGTTACGTAGAACTCGAGTTGAAGAACATGAAAGCTGAATTCGAGGATGAACTCAAAAGATTTGCCAGAGATGAGGAGAAGAAGAATGAGGTGAGGATAGAAGAACTCAAAATGATGTACAGAAAGAAGATGGACGTCCTTGAGAGGAGGAGAAAACTGAGGATCGAGAGATTGAGAAATATGACAAAATCGAGGTTGATGAACAACATTCTGGAAAATCTCATGAGAAAGCTCAAGGAACGTATTATCGGTTTGACTGGATCAGAAAGAGCTAAGTTGATTGAAAGGATGTTTCGTGAGGCTGTGGATGAATTCGGAGAGGGAGAATACATCGTTGAAACTATGAGAGAAGACATCGAAACGCTGAGAAATTTGACCGATGCAGAAATAGTCGAAGGAAAAAAATTCGGTGTGATCCTCAAGAGTAAAGATGGAGAATACAGGGTTGTCAACACAGTGGATGAGTTTATTGAGAGGAAAAAAGGTGAGATATACGAATGTATGATTGAAAAACTGGAGGGAATGCTGTGAACAGAGTTTCGATCATAAGGAAGGTCAACGGTCCCGTCGTTGTGGGAAAAAACATCGGCGTGTTTTTCATGGGGGAAATGGTGAAGGTTGGTGAGATGAAGCTCGTTGGAGAGATAGTTTCCTTGGATGAGGAGAATG
This sequence comes from Thermotoga sp., assembly GCA_003641545.1. Taxonomy (GTDB): domain Bacteria; phylum Thermotogota; class Thermotogae; order B21-G9; family B21-G9; genus B21-G9. The sequence goes on along the minus strand of QNAU01000041.1, from coordinate 5,061 downwards.
TGACGATCCAGGTTTACGAGGAAACGACAGGTTTGAAACCCGGGGATCCCTTCGTTGGAACGGGAAGGCCTCTCTCCGTGATACTCGGTCCCGGGCTCATAGGGAACATATACGATGGAATACAGAGACCCCTTGGAAAAATAGAGGAGTTGTCGAAAGGCTTCTACATAGGAAGGGGAATAGAAACCTTCCCCCTCGACGATGAAGCGACATGGGAAGTCGAGATGTTGAAAAAAGTCGGGGACACCGTGGAACCTGGGGAATTCTACGCGAAGGTTCGAGAGAGTGAGAGCATAATCCACAGGTTGATGATCCCGAAAGATGTGAGGGGAAAAGTGATCGAATCGGCGAAGAGCGGGAAATACAGGGTTAAAGATGTGGTGATGGTGGTCAAAGATGAGGATGGTGAAAAACACGAGATAAAACTTTATCAATCCTGGCCCGTCAGAACACCGAGGTTCTACAGAGAGAAGTTGATGCCAAGGATCCCACTCATAACTGGGCAGAGAGTGATAGATATGTTCTTCCCGATAGCGAAGGGAGGATCAGCTGCCATACCTGGAGGGTTTGGTACGGGAAAGACGATGACACAGCATCAACTTGCGAAGTGGGCGGATGCGGACGTGATCGTATACATAGGTTGTGGGGAGAGAGGAAATGAGATGACGGAAGTTTTGACAGAATTTCCAAAACTCGTCGATCCAAGGACTGGAAAATCCCTCATGGACAGGACGATACTGATAGCGAACACATCGAACATGCCCGTTTCGGCAAGAGAAGCGAGCATATACACCGGAGTGACCATAGCAGAGTATTACAGAGACATGGGATACAACGTAGCTATAATGGCGGATTCAACCTCAAGATGGGCTGAAGCTTTGAGGGAGATATCCGGAAGACTCGAGGAGATTCCGGCGGAGGAAGGGTATCCTGCTTACCTTTCCTCGCGAATAGGGGGATTCTACGAGAGGGCTGGAAAGGTTGTGAACCTGAACGGATCCGAAGGATCGGTGACGATAATAGGAGCGGTTTCACCACCCGGTGGCGATCTCTCGGATCCAGTTGTTCAACATACGAAAAGATTTGTCAAGTGCTTCTGGGCTTTGGATAGAGATCTGGCTTATTCCAGACACTACCCATCCATAAATTGGTTGACGAGCTACAGTGATTACACTGAGGATCTGGATGAATGGTTCAGGAAGAATGTGGATGAGAATTTTTCGAAATACAGGAAAAGAGCCATGGAACTACTCAACGAGGATGACAGGTTGCAGCAGATAATAAAGATCATGGGTGAGGATGTTTTGCCGGATGATCAGAAGTTGGTCGTTTCGATCGCGAGGATGATAAAGGTTGGAATACTTCAGCAGAATGCCTACAGTGAGATCGATTCTTTCTGTTCTTTGAAGAGGGGATTCATGATGCTCAAGATCGTGATGGATTTCTACGACAGGGCAGTTGAGTTCGTGAAGAAAAAGGTGGCTTTGAGTCAGATACTGAAGGAAGACATCGTGGAAACCATGATGAGGATGAAAGAAATGATTGGAAACGACGAGCTGGAGAAATTCGAAGATGTGCGGAAGATGATCGACAGCCATTTCGAAGAATTGGAGAGAATATACGGGAGCTGATGAAAGATGGCTGTGAGAGAGTATTCGACCGTTTCCAAAATATACGGTCCCATAGTAGTAGTCGAGAAAGTGAAGGAAGTGTCGTACAACGAGGTCGTGGAGATAATCCACGATAGCGAGAGAAGGCTTGGAACGGTCATAATGGTGGATGAGAATTGTGCGGTGGTTCAGGTGTTCGAAGGCACCGAGGGATTGGATATTCCAGAGACGAGGGTCAGATTCCTTGGAAAACCACTTGAGATGAGAGTCTCAAAGGATGTGATAGGGAGGGTATTCGACGGACTTGGGAGACCGCTGGATGGCTTGGGTGAGATTCTATCATCGGATTCGAGGGATGTGAACGGTTCCGCGATAAATCCAGTTTCCAGGATCTATCCGAGGAATTACATAGAAACCGGTGTGTCCGCAATAGATGGAATGCTGACACTCATAAGAGGGCAGAAATTACCGATATTCTCGGGAGATGGTCTACCACACAACAGATTGTCGGTTCAGATAGCGAGACAGGTCAGCTCCTTGAAGGAGGATTTCATAGTCGTCTTTTCAGCCATAGGGTTGAAAAAGCACGATGCGGATATCTTGATGAAGGGATTCGAGGAATTCGGTGTTTTGAACAGAATGGTTGTCTTTCTCAATCTCGCGGATGATCCGACGGTGGAGAGGATATCCACACCCCGTATGGCTCTGACAGTTGCGGAATACCTGGCTTTCGATGAGAACATGAATGTCCTCGTGATAATGAACGACATGACGAACTACTGTGAGGCTCTCAGGGAGATATCAAACTACAGGGGAGAGATACCGGGCAGGAAGGGCTACCCTGGATACCTTTACAGCGATCTTGCATCACTGTATGAAAGAGCAGGGATGGTCAAGGATTCCAGTGGCTCGTTGACACAGATTCCCGTTCTGACGATGCCAGGGGATGATATAACGCATCCGATACCGGATCTGACCGGATACATAACGGAAGGTCAAATAGTTCTGTCGAGAGAACTGCACAGGAAGGGAATATACCCTCCGATAGATGTTCTTCCATCCCTGTCCAGGTTGATGAAAGATGGAATAGGTGAAGGATACACTAAGGAAGAGCACCCTGAGATCGCGAATCAACTTTTCGCTTCGTATTCAAGGGTTCAGGATGTCAGAGCGATAGCATCCATAATAGGTGAGGATGAACTTTCAAGTGTGGATAAATCCTACCTGAAATTTGGTGAAAGGTTCGAGAGAGAATTCATTTCACAGGGATTCGACGAAAGAAGGAGCATCGAGGAAACCCTGAACAAAGCATGGGATGTTCTTTTGACGCTTCCAAAGAGTGAACTGACGAGGATAAAGAGGGAGAGATTGGAGGATGAGAATGCGGGGAAATCTGAGCCCGACGAAAGCTAATCTGATCCAGCTCAAAAATCAGTTGAAACTCGCCGAGGAGGGACACGATCTTCTCGAGAGAAAGAGAAACGTCATGATGAGGGAACTCGTCAGTATGATAAAGGATGCCCAAAAATTACAGGAAGAAATAAATTCAGTGTTCGAGAAAGCCTATGAATCTCTCAGGTACGCCTGTTTGGATCTTGGCATGGAGTTCATAGAGGAGATTGGTTTATCGGTCCCGGAGTACGTGAACCTGAGTGTCAGGATGAGAAGTGTGATGGGGGTTGAGGTTCCGGAGATAGTTGAAGCAGATCTTCCGGAGCAGATACCCTATGGAATTCACAGAACCAACTCCGCGCTCGATCGAGCCTACGTGTCCTTCAGGGAGGTTCTGAGCCTTATAATAAAAGTTTCACTTCTCGAAAATGCAGTTTACAGACTTGCTTACGAAGTGAAAAAAGTCAGAAAGAGGGTGAGTGCCCTCGAGAATGTGATCATTCCGAACATCAGGGAAAACCTTAAGAGGATACAGGAAACGCTGGAAGAATGGGCGAAAGAGGATTTCGTTCGTTTGAAGATGATCAAGGAGAGGATGGAAAGAAGTGCATGATGATCCAGATTGATGAGTACTTTGTGAAGAAATAACAAAGAATTTCCGCTTGATATTTTTAAAACATGCAGAAAGATAGGATAAATGGATTCAAGCAGGGCAGATTCGCGACTTTCAGCTAGGAATATTTCTTCGTTTACGAGTAAGTCTTATAGCATCGGATTTGAAACACCACGATGGTTAGAATAGATCATCTTTCCATCTTTAAATACAATAAGTTCACCAAATTTGAAATTTTCCCACGATTCGTTCGTAAGTTTTCTTGTTGCAACAATAAAACCCGTTTGTTCTGACCTTTTTTCTTCAGCAAGATTTATTTCCCAATCTTCATCTAATAGCCTAATTTTACTATATGGAGGTTTCCGCTGGAAGAAGCAGAGTCCATTGTATCCGTTCTTATCGTGATAACAGAATAAATGTTTTCCATCCGAAAATATACAGTTAAAGGACCCATATTCGTTAATTTTCCTCAGCTTTTCTGCAAGCCAATCAAAATCATTCTTCTTCCATTGAGCTATTTTTTGAGTTTTCTCCTTTTCCTCAATGCATTTGAGTAAGTAACAAAAAGCATGCTCAGAATCTGTTTCACCAATTGGTTTAAACCTTCCAAGCATTAAGGACTTGTAATCTTCAAGTGTTCCGTTGTGGGCAAAAACATATTCTACTCCATTTAGTTCTCTGCAAAATGGATGGGTATTTTTGTGACTCTTTGTCCCAATACTGGTGTATCTTACATGGGCGATGAAAATCTTGGCTTTGATTTCCCGATAGTCCCTCAAAAATTTTGAAAGTAAACTTTCCTTAGCTTTAATAGGTTCTTTAATTACCTGAGCGGATTCATCTGGATAAAAAGCTATGCCCCATCCATGGGGGTTATTTTTTCCTCTATAGCGGAATCCTCTAAAAGATATACTTGGTCTTACAGGCAAATTGAATGACATTCCTAATAATTCACACATTTTGTATCACCTTCCGAAATATCATTTAGTTGAACGTCAATATAATACTTTACAGATGATCGAAGTCGTCGGAGGAAATTAAGGGCAGTGTACAATAATTGCTGTAAAAATGAAAAAGCCCTGTGTCTCTTAAAATAAACAAGACAACAACACCATCGAGAGGAAAGATACAGGGCCGTGAATATTCCAAAAGAGATTATATACCAATTCCTTCAAGATAACATGGAGGAAGAAGGATTGAGACAAATCATAACTTGGTTCCTAAACACTATCATGGAATATGAGGCGCAGGAACAAGCAGGAGGGCAGTGTACAATAATTGCTGTAAAAATGAAATAAGCCCCGTTCCTTGAGGAAGGAACAGGGCTATGAGCAAAAAACAAATCAGAAAGGAGGTTGAAAACATGCAAATCACCATTCCAGAAGAAATTATACACCAGTTTCTCGAGGACAAGGAAGAGGGCATGAGACAGCTCATAACATTCTT
>QNAU01000040.1 GCA_003641545.1 Thermotoga sp. | reverse complement strand
CTTCAATCGATGCCTTCGTGTTCATCATTTCGTTGTATAATTAAGTTGGATTCTGAATCTCTCGGAGGTGTAAGATGGTTATGTTGGGGAATCATCCCTACGTGAGATGGGCTATAAGGGTGATAGAGAGCTACGTCAGGGATGGTATCATTCTCGAACCGGATGATGATCTCCCGGATGAACTTTTCAAAAGAAGGGCGGGTTGTTTCGTCACATTACATAGGTTGGATGGTAGTTTGAGAGGATGCATAGGAACATTCTTGCCAACGAGGGAAAATCTGGCACTTGAGATAAGGGATAACGCTATAGCATCCGCAACGAAGGATCCAAGATTTCCGCCTGTTTCTCCCGAAGAACTCGATGATATAGAGGTTACAGTTGATATTCTCAGTGAACCGGAGGAAGTGGACGATGTATCCCAGCTCGATCCCAAGAAATACGGAGTGATCGTTGAGAAGGGATGGAGAAGGGGTCTTCTGCTTCCGGACATAGAAGGGGTTGAAACAGTTGAAAGACAACTTGAGATAGCCAAGATGAAAGCTGGAATATATGAGGACGATTTCAAAATCTACAGATTCACGGTGGAAAGATATCATTGATGAGGTGATCGTGGTGAGAGAAGCTCTGTTTTACGAGGAATTGAACGATAATACGATAAGATGCACGTTATGTCCCCACAGGTGTGTCCTCGAAGATGGTAAAAAGGGTATCTGCGGTGTTCGAATGAATAGAGGTGGTGTTCTTTACACCCTGAATTACGGGGAACTCACCTCCATCGCCATGGATCCGATAGAAAAAAAACCACTTTTTCATTTTTACCCGGGGACGGAAATTCTGTCCATAAGCACGTGGGGATGCAACATGAAATGTAAATTCTGTCAGAACTGGGAAATATCACAGCAAAGGCCCGCGGTCAGAAGGGTGGATCCTGAGAGGATAGTCAGGATAGCCATGGAGCATGGGTCAAAATTCATAGCCTACACTTACAACGAACCCATAGTGTGGTTCGAATTCGTCTTGGATACCTCGAGATTGGCTGCCAAGGAAGGGATAAGAAATGTTCTCATCACCAATGGGTTCATAGAACCAGAACCTCTGAAACTTCTTCTCCAAACGATTCACGCGGTCAACATCGATTTGAAAGGATTCAACGAGGAGTTCTACAGAAAGGAATGTCTTGGAGAGCTGGAAGCGGTGAAGAGGTCAATCGAGATGGTTTATGAAGCTGGTGTCCATCTTGAAATAACCACCCTCATCGTTCCGAACGGTAATGATAACGTGAATGAGTTGGAAGAGGAATTCAAATGGATCGCCTCAATAGATCCGGATATTCCACTCCACATAAGCAGATACTTTCCGAACTACAAATATACCGAACCCCCAACTCCAAAGGAGAAACTCATTTCCATATATGAAAGAGCACGTGAACATCTGAATTTCGTCTACATAGGCAACCTTTGGGATGAGAAATACGAGAATACCTATTGCCCTGATTGTGGAGAACTTCTCATAAGAAGGGTGGGATACGATGTCGAACTCGTTGGAATAGACGAGGAGGGAAGATGTAAAAGATGCGAAAGAAAGATTTTGAAACATTTGTAAGGGAGAGAAGATGGAGCTGGATATTGACTTACACTTTCATAGCCATCCTGATATTGATGGTTTTTTTCTTTTCTTTGAAAAGAGTACCGGGTTATTCCATCAAGGAGAGCGTTGTATTCGGCACGAGAGTCAAGATAGTGGTCTCGTCCAAGCTGGCTGGTAGGATAATCGAAGCGATCTTACAGGATATGCGGAGGATAGACAGGAAATTCGATCCATACGATGAGAGAAGTGTTATTTACAGAATAAATAACTCGAATGGGGAATGGGTCGAAGTCGATAACGAGGTGCTATTCGTTTTAAAAAAAGCTTTGTATTTCGCCGAGATAACGGGGGGGGCTTTCGATCCAACGGTGGGTGTGCTTGTGAAGTTGTGGGGATTCAACGATGGAAACTACAGGATTCCGTCGGATGAGGAAATAAGAGACGCTTTGAAGCATGTCGGTTATGAAAATGTTGAAATATCTGGAAACAAAGTCAGACTGAAAAACGGTGCTCTATTGGATCTCGGCGGTATAGCCAAGGGATACGCGGTGGACAGAGCCATTCAGATAGCCAAACGATACGATCAAAAGGCGACGGGATTCATAGATGCGGGAGGAGATATCGGGATAATAGGACCAAAATTCGGTGGGTCTGATTGGGTGATAGGAATAAGGAATCCAAGATACAAGGAAAATTCCGATGAAACCATCGATGTGGTGTATATGAAAGATGGAGCAATTGCAACTTCGGGTGATTATGAAAGATATTTCATCAAGGATGGGAAAAGATACCATCACATATTCAATCCCAAGACTGGATATCCATCGCATGGAATAATCAGTGCAACCGTGATAGCCCAATCCTGTGCAGATGCGGACGCATTAGCGACCGCGATATTCAATTTGGGTTTGGATTATTCCCTTATGTACATTCCAAGGTTTGGAGGGCAGGCTTTCATAGTTACGGAAGATTCAAAGATCCACAGAACGAAAGGATTCGGATACTTTGAAAAACCGCATTGATAATTTGAAACTGTTCGAAAAATACGATCTCTTGGTGATAATCCTCGTTTTGATCCTCAGTTTCTCTTTCGTTCTTGATGGGGGAAGGAATCTCAAGAAAGGTGTCGTTGTTGAGATAAACGGTAAACCTGCTTATATTTTTACAAAACCAGGGGTGTACAGGATAGAGAACGATGGAAGATGGTTGATGGATATCGAGTACGATGAAAAATATGGGGGAAGGGTGAGGGTGGTGAAATCGAGTTGTAAACTGAAAATATGTGTGAGGAAGGGATGGATAACGGATCCAAGGGACAGTATTGTCTGCGTTCCAAACAAGGTGATAATTTACTTCAAAGTGGGAAAAAATCGTGTGAAATTCGACGAAGGGGTAGACATTTATACATGGTGAAGGGATACAAAGACAATGAAAATTTAAAATTGATCATCGTTTTGATATCCTTGTCCGCTACGGTTAATTTTTTGGAAAACTTCGTCCCGTTTCCTATACCTGTTCCCGGGGGAAAATGGGGTTTTTCCAACGCATTCGTGCTTTACGCGATCGTGAACGGGGGATTGGGAATGGGATTGTTGATCGCGGTTGGAAAGAGTGTGATCGGTGCCATCCTCAGTGGCAGATTTTTTTCTTTACCATTCATCCTGGGTATCAGTGGCGTGAGCATATCGACGATCGTTGTTTATCTCGTTCTAATGTTGACAAGGGGTAGAGTTGGATACGTTGGTTTGAGTGTGTTGGGGGCTTTCGTGAACAATCTGATCCAGCTTTCGATCCTCGTGTTCCTCTTGAAGAATAGATTTGTGCTGTATCAACTACCATATTTCTCGATTCTTGGAACGGTATCCGGTACTGTGAATGCCTTCATAGCGTACGAAATGGGGAGGAGAATACCATGAAATACATTCTCGTCTCAACATCACCCCGTAGAATCGAGCTCATGAAGTTGATAGGTGTGAATTTCGAAGTTGTGAAACCGAAGGTCGATGAAGGAAAAATCGGGATTGCAGATGAGGATCCTGAAAGGTTCGTGAAAATTATGGCTGAAAGAAAATGTGAAAGTGTTCTGAAAGATTGCGGGTTCGATCTGAGCGATATTGTTCTAATCTCAGCCGATACGATAGTTTATCTCGAGAACAGGATCATCGGAAAACCGAGGAACAGGGATGATGCCATTCGAACGCTGAAGTATCTCTCCGGGAAGTGGCATTCCGTTTTTACGGGTGTCTGTGTCATTCACCGGAATGAGAGGGTGGAATTCGTCGAGAGAACGGACGTATTCTTCAGGGAGATAGATGATGAAACCATAGTGGAATACGTCGACTCAGGTGAACCACTCGATAAGGCGGGAGCCTACGGTATACAAGGCAAAGCCTCTCTCTTCGTCAGGAGGATAATCGGTGATTTCTACAACGTCATGGGTTTTCCCGTGGGAAGAGTGTGGGAGGAACTGAGAAGAAAGGGATGGATAGAATGAGAATGCTTCCTTCATCCCTTCCAAGAGAAAGGCTGTTGAAATATGGGGAAAAATCTCTGAGCAACGCCGAATTGCTGGCGATCGTCCTTAGAACGGGTGGTAGAGGGAAGAATGTTTTAGAACTTGGATCAGAGGTTCTGAGAAATTTTGATGATTCCCTGGTGAAGCTTTCCAGGGCATCGTTGAACGAATTGAGTGAATTGAAAGGCATGGGACGTGTGAAGGCTATAACGTTGAAGGCTGTTTTCGAGATAGCGAGGAGATACTACGATGAACTGTTGGGGAAAAATGTCAGAAAGATCGGGAATATAGAAGATGTCCTGTCTTTGTGCAGGGACATGATCTACATGGAAAGGGAAGTTCTGCGAATCATATCGTTGGCATCCAATTTAGTGGTTTTATCGGTGGATGATTTAACAGTTGGGACTCCCAATGCGACTCTCGCAGATCCGAAGGACATCTTGAGGATGGTCATAAAGAACGGTGCGGAAGGATTCGTGATGGTTCACAATCACCCATCTGGAGAGGCGTATCCGAGCAGATTGGACGTTGAAATATCCAAGAGATTGAAGAGAGCCTGTAAAACTTTGGAGATAGATTTTCTCGATCATGTTATCATTTCAAAAAATGGACACTACAGTTTCAAAAGGGATGGAAGAAATCTGAGGTGGTGAGTGCGTTGGAGAACAAGGACGAAAAGTTGATGAACCTTCTGAAATTGAAACAAGCGATTGCCAAAGATCTCGCCAAAAGTGGAAAGGTGATAAAGAGGGAGGAAAGAAGGATTGAACTTCCAAAAGAATTGAAACAGAGGAAGATAGAGGTTTCAAACGTTGATTTTTCCAAAGTTGAAACTCTGAGGGATATAGATATGCAGGATTACGATGCGCCAGATTACGTTGTCATCAGGGATCTCGAGAAATACCTTCAGAGGGAGATGGATGTTCTTCATTCAACAATGCTCAAGGGACTGTTGAAATTGCTCCAGTTGGACTACGAGTCCGCATCCCGGTTGTTCGAAGACATGGCGGTGGGAGGAAATTCAAAGGCTGCTTACAATTACGCTGAGTCTTTGATGTTCATGAATTATTCCAAAGGAGCCGTATCCTTCATATCGCAGTTTTCGAAGACTGTGGGCGCGGACGTTTACACTTATCTTTCCATCTTGGAAGTTATGACATATTTTTCCATATCCTGGGATAAGATGGAGAAGATCTTGGAAGTTTTCGCAAATCGTGATACTCCCATGGCTGGAGTTTTGAGGATGGCGAGATCCATGGCGTTGGGGAAATACGAGGAAGCTAAGAACGATTATTCCAAACTCGTCAGATCGGGAAAATACAAAGGTTTGCTGGATATATACTCCATGATGATATACGACAGACTCGATGACAAAGAACGTGCAACACAATTAGCCAAGATCCTGATCAACAAAAAACAACATTGTTGTAGTTTCGTACATTCTTCCACAATTCTTGGGAATCAAAATTTACCGTTGGATAAATTCCCTCACTGCAGATTCCTGAGGGTCGAGATAGCCAAGAAAAAGTACATGATGGGTGCGATGAATGAAGCGATGAAAACTCTCGAGCCGTTGATGAAGGAAAACGATCCTTCCGCCTTGGCTCTTCTCGGAACCATACACTTTTCGACCGGTGATCACGATGAAGCAGAGAGAGTATGGATGAAGCTTTCAGAAACGGTTCCAACGAGAATAATAGTTGGATCGACGAGAATGAGGAGCAGAGCGAATGGATTGGCTAAAAAACTACTGAACGAGAAGATGCTTGTAGTGGAGGAAGGGGTAACCACCAAAATGGAGGAAGAATTCAGAAAAATATTGCGCGATGGGATGAATCCGGATTTCAGAGTTGATCACGTGGATATCGAACCGGTGAGACTCTTCTTCGGTGAGAGAACGTGTAAGCGTATAAGTTTGGAAAGGGAGGGATGAAGGTGGATCTCATGGATAGGGAAGAAGCCCTCGCATTGGTTAAAAAACATGTGAAAAACAAGAACCTCGTGAAACATATGATCGCGGTTGAGGCAGTCATGAGGGAGTTGGCGAGAAGGTTGAATGAGGATGAAAGAATCTGGGGTCTCGCTGGATTACTTCACGATATAGATTACGACCTGACGTATGACAAACCAGAAAAGCACAGCATAGTTGCGATGGATATTTTAAAGGATTATAACCTTCCAAAGGAGATTCTGGATGCCATCCTCGCTCATTCTGGAAAGAAAAAGATTGAAACAAAGATAGAACGCGCCATATACGCTGCGGATCCAATAACTGGATTGATCGTCGCATCTGCTCTGATACATCCGGACAAGAAATTGGCATCCATAGATACGAATTTTGTCCTCAACAGATTCAAGGAGAAAAGTTTCGCCAGAGGAGCGAACAGGGAGCAAATAAAGAGCATAACCGAGTTGGGGTTGACTTTGGAAGAGTTCGTGGAACTTTCACTGAATGCGATGAAAAGTGTGAGCAATGATCTTGGGTTATGATCTGGGAGGTGAAACCATAGTGAATTTGAACGAGAAAATAAGAGAAGTTGTGGGAAGGTTCAGGAGAGAGTTCAAATATGTGGAAGTGATTCCGGATTCATCTGAAGTGAACCTCGAGAAGATTGGAAAATTGATAGATCAAACTCTTCTGAAGCCGTATGCCACAATTAATGATCTGAGGGTCTTCGTGGAGAAGTCACTGAACTACCCTTTTCACTCGCTGTGCGTCCCACTTTCATATCTTGAGGAGACGAAGAAGATCATCGAAAGGTCCGGCAAGGATATGAAAATCACCACCGTCGTTGGTTTCCCTCACGGTAACATTCCGACGAGGATAAAGGTGGAGGAAACGAGATACGCGGTTGATCATGGAGCGGATGAGATAGATATGGTGATCAACGTTGGATTTCTCAAATCTGGCATGTATGACCTCATCTTTGAGGAGGTCAAATCAGTTGTGGAAAATTCTGGGGATTTGATAGTCAAAGTCATAATCGAGACCTGTTATCTGACGGATGAAGAGAAGATAGCGGGATCGGTGATATCGAAGGAGGCAGGAGCCAATTTTGTCAAAACTTCGACGGGGTTTGGAGAATATGGTGCGAATACGAGAGACATAGAGATAATGAGATTCGCAGTTGAAGGAAAGGTTGGGATCAAAGCTGCAGGTGGTATAAGGGATCTCGAATTCCTTCTCAAGTGTGTAAAAGCTGGTGCAGAAAGGATCGGAACGAGTAGAGGAATCGAGATTCTCGAGGAGGTGAAAGATTGTTTGCAGAGAAGAGTTTGAGAGAATTTGTGGATATGGTTGCATCTTCTTCCCCAACGCCGGGTGGGGGAGCTGTCGGGGCTTACGCTGCTGCTCTCGGATCCGCACTACTCGAAATGGTTGCCAACCTCACACTTGGGAAGAAAGGATACGAAAACAAGGAAGCTGAAATGGAAGCAATCGTGGAGAAGATGAAACTCGAGAGGGAGAAATTTCTTTCTCTCATAGATAAGGATGTGAAAGCATTCGATGAAGTCATGAGAGCCCTGAAGATGCCGAAAAATACCGAGGAGGAGAAAAAAAGAAGGAGTGAACAACTCCAAAGAGCTCTCAAAGAGGCAGCAGATGTTCCGTATGAGCTCATGAGATTAACCGTGGGAATAATAGAAGACGTGCCGTTTCTATACAAATATGGAAACAAGAATGCAATATCAGATGTCGAGAGTGCATGTGAAATGTTGAAATCCGCGTTTTACATAGGGAAAGCCAACGTGGAGATAAATTTGAAGAGCATAAGAGATGAGGAATACGTCGAGAAGATGAAACAGGAGATGGAGGAACTTGAAGGAAAACTGAAGTATTGTTTGGAGAGTATAAATGAAGAGAAAGTTTGAGATTCTCGAAGAGGATGAAAAGACGGATGCGAGGGTGGGAATATTACGCTTGAAAAGTTGTAGCGTTGAAACACCCGTTTTTATGCCTGTGGGAACGAATGCCAACGTCAAAACCATGACAACGAGGGATCTCGAGGAAATGGGATACAATTTGATCCTTTCCAACACCTTGCATCTTTACTTGAAACCTGGCCACAAGATGATCGAAAGATTTGGAGGTCTTCACAAGTTCATGGGTTGGAATCGAGGGATTCTGACTGACAGCGGGGGTTTCCAAGTTTACAGCTTCAGGAAAATTAGAAAGCTATCACATGATGGTGTGTTCTTCAAATCTCCAGTGGATGGATCGGAGCATTTTTTGACACCGGAACTAGTTGTGGAGATTCAAGAAAGCCTTGGATCGGACGTTGCCATGGTTCTCGATGAGTGTCCTCCCCTGGAATCTGAGAGAGAATATGTTGTAAAATCCCTTAAGAGAACGACGGAATGGGCGAAGAGATGCAAGAATCTGCACAAAAAAGAAGATCAACTTTTGTTTGGAATAGTTCAAGGGGGATTTTTTGAAGATCTGAGAATTGAGAGTGCGAAGCAAATAACCGCTTTGGATTTCCCGGGATATGGTATAGGAGGATTGAGCTTGGGAGAGGAAAGGGAAACAACCGTGCGAATGTTGGAAGCCAGTCTATCACAGATTCCAAAGGATAAACCGCGGTATCTCATGGGAGTTGGTAGTCCGGATATGATACTTGAAGCAGTTGAAAGAGGGATCGATATGTTCGATTCCGTCTATCCAACCAGGATGGGAAGACACGGTGTCGCGTTGACTCACCACGGGAGATTGAACGTCAGATCTGGAAGATATAAAGAGGATGGGGAACCTTTGGATCCAAAATGTGATTGCCGTGTGTGTAAAACATATACAAAGGCATACATAAATTATCTCTTCTCAAGAAAAGAAATACTTGGTATGATTCTGTTAACGTATCATAATCTGTATTTCATGTCTAAATTCATGGAAAATGTGAGAAATTCAATAAAGGGAAATTTTTTTGGAAAATTTAAGGAGGAGTTCTTGAAATCGTACCTGAGCTCCTCATAAACAGGGGGGTTAAAGGTGAGGGCAAAGGAGAAGGTGCTGTCGTTTCTCATTTTGGGTTTCGCAATTTTGGTCTTCCCACATAATCTTGGTGAGATGCTCGAAGGTCGTTCCGGAATCTTCGTGGATGCTGGAGTTTATTCGGCTCTTGGGAATCCAGCGGGAACGATATTCACTGAGAACTGGGCGTTGACGTATGGAATGATGATGGAGGAG
>QNAU01000039.1 GCA_003641545.1 Thermotoga sp. | reverse complement strand
ATTCTTCTGGACTTCCTTGAAATACTGGATTGCCCTTGAATAATCTCGAAGTGTGTAATATATCATTCCAAGGTTCAGTTGAGCCTTCATCTTATCCTTCAACTTCCCCAAGCTCAGGATCTTCTCGTAATATTCACGCGCACTTTTATAATTTCCCGCTTGATACTCTATATCTCCCAAAAGAAAGTACGCTTTAACTTTATCTGAACTTTTCTTCGCAATCGTCAAAAGTTTTTTTGCCTCTTTGGATGCCCTTTCGAGATCTCCCTTGGCTCTGTAAACTTGCGATATCCAATATGTTGTTTCGAAAGGATACAAAGCTCTGAGTGAGTTCAGCTTGGACAGAGCTTTATCATAGTTACCCATATCTATGAGAACCTTTATCTTCTCGAAAGCCAGCTCATCCGATTTCTCCGGGATGGCATTTTCGAGATATTCGTATATCTCGAGTGCCTTCTCATTCTTTTTCAATTCTCTGTAGAGTTCCGCGAGGTTCGTCCCTGCGAGATATTTTTCCTCCTTGTCCCCCAAATTCATGGCTTCATGCCAGGATTTTTCCGCTTCTTTCATCCTTCCAAGTCTGTAGTAGAACCATCCCATGGCTCTCAGCAGTTTTGCCTTCTTGTAATTTTCAACCGTTCTTTTCAGCTCGAACTGAAGTGTGGTCAATCCCTGTGTGTAAAGTCTCATCCTATACAGCACTTCCGAATGAAGGAGTGCGATCTCGAAGGATCTATCACTTTTACCCTGACCATACCTGTCGAAGAGCTCTTTGGAGACATCGTAAGCTTCATTCAACTTGCCCACGGTGAGCAGTATTTCCACAGCTTTGTAGAGCGAAGATATGGTTAAATCATCATCTTTTGAGGTTTTCGCGGATTCCTTGAATTCCATCACCGCTTCGCTGATCAGTCCGATTCTTTCATAAGCCACACCGAGGTAATATGAAGCGTAGGGTTTCCAATCCTTCGATGATACCTTCGAAAGTTCAGATATGGCTTTCTTGAAATCTCCCATTTCTATGAGTATGGATCCAACGTTGACCCTTGCCTCTCCCTCGTATTCGGTTCCGTAGAGAGCTTTGAACATCTCCATCGCCTTGTCATATTTTCCCATCTTGTAGTACGAAAAAGCCATGGAATACACGGCATAGTGGTATCTATCATCCTTCACCGGATACGTCTTGATAGCCTTGTCGTAATAATCCACCGCATTTGAAAATTGTTTCATGGCATAGTAGGCATCGCCAATCATGAGATACGCTTCCCTGATCTCCTTGTGTTCTCTCGGATACAGGACAATGAATTCGTTGAGGATCCTTATGGCATCCTTCAGTAGGGAATCTTCACCTATTTCTACACCGTAATCTATCATTCCCTTCGCTTTGTTGAGCATGGCTATCCCTTTTTCATCTATGGAAAAGGAGATCACAGATGAAACTAACACGATTATGAAGATAAAAATCGCTCTTCTTTCCATCTTTTCATCCTCCTTGAATTCAAATAACCTTCATGGTTATTTCACTTTTCCTTAAAGTTGATGTTTTACCATACTCCCAAGGCGCGACCCCCTATCCCCCCATAAACGTTATAGATCCGTTGAGGAGGACCTTCGAGGTCCTCCTTCATTTTTCCCTTCCTCTTCAATGCGCAGATACATCTTCAACTTTTTCAATTCATCTTCGCCGATTCTTCTGATCTCCCCAGGTTTCAAATGTCCGAGTTTCAAGGGACCGATGGAGATCCTGATCAACCTCAGAACTTTTTTACCCAACGCGGAAAACATCTTCCTTATCTGTCTCTTCTTCCCTTCCCTCAGACCAACCAAGACCGTGGTCACTCCTCTTTTCACCTTGAGAACATCTATGAAATCGAATGAACCGATGTGATTCCCGTCCAGCTTTACTCCCTCTCTTAGCCTGAAGATCTCATCCTTGGAGAGAACACCGGAAATTCTGACGAGATATTTTCTCAAAACTCCGTATCTCGGATGCATGATTCTGTTGGCAAGTTCCCCATCGTTGGTCAATATCAACAATCCTTCGCTGTCCTTGTCCAATCTTCCAACGGGAAAAACACGTTCTTCTATCTTGTTTTTTATCAAGTCTGAGATCGTCTTTCTGCCGAAGGGATCACTCAACGTGGTCAGATAACCCCGTGGCTTGTTTAAAATATAGTAAACTTTACTGTATCTCAGCTCAACTGGTTCCCCATCCACCTCTATTCTATCTCTTTCCACATCCACCTCATAGTTGAAATCATCTACCGTTATCCCGTTGACTTTCACCCTCCTCTGTTTTATCAGAAGGTCCGCCTTCCTTCTCGACGCCACCCCTGAAAGCTGGATGAACCTCTTCAACTTCACGGAATATCTCCTCCAGCTTGAAAGGTTCAAACATTTCTTCGAATCTCTTCGTTATTCTGTATTCGTATGGTTTTCCTTTCCTGGATGACCTTCTTCTACTTATCAATCCCATGTTCAGGAGTTCCCTGAGTATCCCATCCACACTCTTTCCCCTCAACTCCATAAGTTCCTTCCTGGTTATCGGTCCTCTGTATGCGATGTAGGCGAGAACCTCTATCTGTTGTATGGTCAAATCTCTGGTTTTTCTCTCGGCAACCTTCTCGGCGTATTCGGAATACTGAGGTTTCGTGAAGAATTTGTAGCCCCTTGAGGATGCTCTGAGCTGGATTCCGTGTTTCTCATCCTCGTATTCATCGATCATCTCCTCCACTATCTTCTTCACTTCATCTTTCGATATTCCGGATATTCTGGCTATCTCGGGGATGCTCAGAGGTTTTGAACTTGAAAAAAGGATAGCCTCTATCAACGCCCTGTTCACCGATCATCAATCCCCTTCCAAGGACAGGATGAAGGTATCACCACGCTCATGTATCCGTATGAAACCTATCTTGACCAGCTCGAGAAATGCCAAAAATATTACGAGCAGTTCGAGTTTGTCCTTAGCGGTTTTGAGCAACTCTTCGAGAGGAAGACACTTCTCCATGCTCATTTTCTGCTTTATCCAGTTCATCTTGTTCTCCACCGAATATCTCTCACCCTTTATCCTGTAAACCTTTTCCCTCAGACTCAGTTCCCTACCGACGATCAAAAAGATCTCCCTGATCCTTCCAAGGAGCTTTCTGTTTCTCTCTTCATCCTGTTTCTCCACCCTTCTCTCTATCCCAACCTTGACGGGAAAGAATTTCGAAATCTCCTCCATCTTTTCCTTGATGAATTTTCCCAGCTCCTTCATCTTTTTGTATTCCATCAGTCTTCTCGATAGATCGAGCTTCATCTCCTCGAGTTCTCTCTCCTCTCGTTCGGTTCTTCTCGGAAGGAGGGCACGCGATTTCATCTCCATCAAGGTCGATGCCATCACCATGAAATCCGATGCGAGATTTATGTCGAGTTTTCTCATCTTGTTTATGTAGTCCAGAAATTCATCCGCTATTATCGAAACCTGTATATCCATTATATCCATCTTGTGTTTTGTCACAAGATAAAGGAGCAAATCGAGGGATCCCTCGAATTTTGGAAGAGAGAAGACGAGCTCTTCTTTCACCTAATCACCTCAGAACCTTAGGTTCATCGCTCTTCTGACTTCTTCCATCGTCTTCTCCGCGAACTCTCTCGCCTTCCTCGTTCCCTCGTTTATAACGTCGTAAACTATGGATTCTCTCCTCTTCATCTCAGCCAATCTCTCCCATATTGGACTCAATTTCTCCTCCATGTGTTTCAGAAGGATCTTTTTACATTCAACGCATCCTATCTTCGCTTTGGTACAACCTTCTTTTATATATTCTTTCTCTTCCTCCGTCGTTCCAAAAGCCTTGTGATATTCCCACACCGGGCATCTCTCCGGGTTTCCCGGATCTGTTTTTCTCTTCCTGGCGGTGTCGGTCATCATCGGCATGACCTTGGATCTGAGTTCTTCGATGTTTGAATCTATGTATATAACGTTGCCATAGCTCTTCGACATCTTCCTACCATCCGTCCCAGGTAGATTCGGAACCTGCGATAACAACGCCTGCGGTTCGGGAAAAACTTCACCATAGAGGTGATTGAATCTTCTCGCTATCTCCCGCGTCAGCTCTACATGGTAAACTTGATCCTTCCCCACCGGAACGTAATCCGCCTTGTATATCAGTATATCAGCCGCTTGAAGAACTGGATAAGCCAAGAATCCAAGGTTCGACAGATCCTTGTTCACCAGCTCCTTCTTCAATTCTTTGTAGGTCGGAACTCTCTCGAGCCATCCGAGGGGAACTATCATGGAGAAGAGAAGAGCCAATTCCGCGTGCTGTTTCACCGAGGACTGTATGAATATGACGCTCTTGTTTGGATCCAGTCCAACCGCGAGAAACACCTTTATCATATCGAAGGTGTTCTCGTACAACTCGTCGGTGTTGTTGTATTCCGTCGTGAGAGCGTGCCAATCCGCGACGAAGTAGAAGCATTTATGTCCTTCCTCCTGAAGTTTTATCCACGTTTCAAGTGCACCCACCAAATTACCAACGTGAAGTTTTCCCGTCGGTCGCATACCACTGAGTATCCTCAAGAGCTCACCTCCTAAGCGTGAAGTTTTACACATTTCATCGCGATGAATCCCGGTGGAAATTTGGAGAGTCTGTCAAATCTTTCGTTAAATTCTTCGACGGGAGAATCAGGTGGTATCTTCAAACAGCCCCCAACTTCCTCGACATTTTCACACATTCTCCTCAATTCATCCATGCTCAGAAATCTCGCATGTGAATATATCGGATGACCATTTTTTCCCTTCTCCATGTAGAGTTTCCCCCATGGGCTTTCCCTGTTTATCGTTCCTATGACCAACCTGCCACCACTTTTCAAAACCCTGAACATCTCCGAAACGGCTTTTTCAACTTCATCGAAGAATTCGATTGCAGTCACGCTTACGACAGCATCGAAGTCTTCGTCTGGGAAGGGAAGCTCCTCTGCTTTTCCGAGTTTGAAAGATACATCCTTCAAATGAAGCTTCATGGATTTTTCCAAAGCTCTGTTTATCATATCTTTCGATGGATCGATTCCAACAACCACACATCCCAATTTTGCGAGTTTTATCGAGTAATTTCCGGTTCCACAACCGACATCCAATATTCTTTCACCCTTTCTCGGTTTTAGAAGTGACATGATGAGATTTGTCTCGATTTCATCTATCCTTCTTCCTCTTTCACTCTCATACCATTCATCGTATTTCTCAGCTGAACGGTCGAACACACTCTTCATGATTTTCTCCTCGATTCAAAATATTCATCCCTGAGGATGCCCATCACGAGGACATCCCAGTATCTGCCTTTGAAGAATTTCGCCTTCCTCAACCTTCCTTCCACCTTGAATCCACATTTCTCATAAACGTGGATAGCCCTCTCGTTGTATTCATACACCTTCAAGGAAACCCTGTTCATGTTCAAATACTTGAAGGCGTATTTCAACATCAGATCGATGGCTTTCGTTCCATATCCTTTGTTCCAATATTCCTTTCGGAATATCACTATACCGAGTTCGGTGGATCTGTTCACCCAATCTATCCTGTGCAATCCGATCGATCCTATCAGGGTTCCGTTCACTTCCATCCCGAGAAGTATATTTTTATCATCCTTGTAGAGTGATTCGATGAAATTCCTTTCGACCAGTTTGTTCACAGGAAAGATCACAGCTAAGTACTGTCTCACCTCTTCATCGTTGAAGTGAGGGAGTATCTGATCGATATCTTCGATTTCAAAAGGCCTCAACTTCAAAACATCATTTTCCAATACCACGAAATCACCTCGCAGTTCAATCTTCCATCATAACCTTCATGAGTTCATCCTCATGTTCTTTTCTATACTTTATGAGCAATTCATCTACCTCCTTCACCTTTCTTTGAACATCCAGCCAGTATTCTTCCTTCCTTTGAGCATCCAATTCCTCGACGGTCTTTCCTTGCTGTTCCACCCAGGTGTAGTATTTCAGGTTGTGCCATCTCTCCCTGTTCCACTTATCCCCCTCGAATACCCATGACGGCTCTTGGTAGAGGAAAATTCTCTCCGTTCTGGATTTGGCTTCAGTCCTATCCAATTTTCCAAATTTGGCTTCGAGATCCTTCATGACCGTTCTGTATCTATCTATGTTGTCAGTTGCAACGGTCAAGATGTTGTCATCCTTGCCGAGTCCATAAAATTTCGCCATCTTTATCGCACCTATGATGTTCGCAACACCGGATATTCCAAATTTATCCGAAAGATACTCGACAACATCCGGATCGACGAACTCCTTCAAGAATTTCTTCCCCTCCTCATCGGTCAAGACGTGAAGCATCTTCTTGGAATCCATATCGTCCACCAGAACGACCGCATCCATGTTCAGAACGTTGTGTATCCAGGTGACATGTTTATCCCCTATTCCCTGTATATCGTGACCTCCGTACCCGTTGAGAGATATCGTTGGACATTGCAGAGGTTCAACCGCAACTTTCTTCGCCTCCGGGAAAACCTGTTTTATTCTGTCAGCGCAGGCTATGGTCCCTGCAGATCCCACTCCGATCACCACCGCGGATATTCTTCCATTTCCTATTTTCTCTTTTTCCACGAGTTCGAGCATGGTATTCCCCGTCACATAATAATGGAATCTGTAATTTCCGAATTCGCTGAACTGATTCAGTATCCTTATCCTCTCGGGATCCTTCGCATACAACTCTTTGCTCTTGTCGTATATCTCCTTCACATTCGATTCACACCCGGGTGTCGCTATCACCTCCGCACCATACCTTCTTATCGTTTCGAACCTTTCCTTGCTCATCATCTCGGGGAGTATGACGATCGACCTGTAATTCATCCTCGAACTGACCCACGCTCCACCTATTCCATAATTTCCCGTCGAGGGCCAAACGAGTGTGTGGATCCTCGGATCGACCTCACCGGTTATCGTCTTCTCCATCAGTATGGAGTAGGTTGCCCCGACTTTGTGACTACCGGACGGGAAATCCTTCGAATAGAGAACAATTATGTTGGCTTCGACTCCCGTCAACTCCTTGGGCATGATGAAATAGTATATCCTGTTGTTTCCATCTTTCCAAGTTATGTTGTAAAGGTTGATCGGATGAAGAGGATCCTTGTCCTTCATCTCCAAAGCCCTCTTCCTGATGATCGGGTCTATCTTCTCAGGATGAAGCATTTCCTCATAAGTTGGACCGACTATCGGTATTCTTTCCATTTCGATTACCTCCCTTTCATCCATCATTCTCTCAGAATTATTATTCCAAGTTCTCTCAGTTTTTCCTCATCTATTCTGGATGGCGAATCATCCACGGGCGATCTGAAACTCTTCGTTTTCGGAAAGGCTATGAAATCCCTTATATCCTCCTTACCCTTCATCATGGCGACCAGTCTGTCGAGACCTATGGCTATACCACCATGTGGTGGTGCACCGTATTCCAAGGCACGAAGGAGAAAACCGAATCTCTCCCTCATTTCCTCCTCGGTGTATCCCAACAATTCGAATATCTTCCTCTGAACATTTGGAAGATGTATCCTTATCGAACCACCCCCAACTTCCACACCGTTTATGACCAGATCGTATGCGTTCGCGTATATTTCCTCACGTGGTCTTTCCAGATATTCGATGGACATCTCAAGGGGGGCTGTGAATGGATGATGTGATGGCTTGTTCAGGGTGTTTCCGTATTGATCTCTCTCGAAATACGGCGGATCGATGAGCCAGACGAAGCTCCATTTCTTCTTTAGATCAACTTTCCATTTCGATCCAACGAGTTTCCTTATCTCACCCATCATGTTCAAGGAATGGTATTCTTCATCGACGACGAACATCAATATATCCCCATCTTTTGCTCCCATACTACGGATCAGCTCTTTCCTCACCTTCTCACCGAAGGAGTTGGCGATGGATTGAGGCACAGATTTCAGATCTCCATCCTCGACTATCAACCAGGTCATTCCCTTACCCTTCAGCTTCTTGATGATGAAATCTATCAATTTCTGTGCATCCTTCGAGGTGAATCCCTTCCTATGCAATCCATCCGCCCTCAAACACTTGACCCTTGCACCGTTCTCTATCGCTCTTTTGAATATCCTGTATCCCACATTTTTTACCGTATCCGTCACATCCTTTATCTCCATACCGTATCTCGTGTCGGGCTTGTCCGTGCCGTATTTTTCCATGGCTTCATCGAATTTCATCCTTCTGAATCTGACATCCTCAAAATTCAACAATTTTTTCCACAACCTTTCTATCAGCTCTTCGATCAGGTTCAAAATGTCCTCCCTTTCGACGAAACTCATCTCTACATCTATCTGTGTGAACTCAGGTTGCCTATCCTCCCTGAGATCTTCATCCCTGAAGCATCTCGCAAGCTGGAAATACCTGTCGAATCCTGAGATCATCAAAAGTTGCTTGTAAAGTTGAGGAGACTGTGGTAATGCAAAAAACGTGCCTGGTATCGCTCTAACCGGTACCACAAAATCCCTCGCACCCTCCGGTGTGCTTTTCACCAAGTAAGGCGTCTCTATCTCCCAGAAACCTCTTTCCCAAAAAAATTCCCTGACCTCCCTCATCACTTCGTTTCTCAGCCACAGATTCTCCACCATTTCCCTGCGTCTCAGATCGAGAAATCTGTATTCGAGTCTCAGTTCCATCGAGGGTAGAAGACTCCTCTTCTCTTCGATCAACTCGAATGGTGAGAGCTTGGATTTCGATATTATCTTCATTTTTTCGACGAGGACTTCAATTTCACCCGTCGGATTTTCCGGATCCTCCGTTCCCTCCGGTCTTTTTCTCACCTTCCCTTCAACCCCTATGACGTATTCCTTCCCGAGATGCTCAACGGTTTCCATATCCTTGAATGTGCCCTCCTCGAATACGACTTGTGTGCAACCTTCTCTGTCACACAGATCGATGAACTTCGCCCCTCCGTGATCCCTCATGTATCTTATCCAACCAACCAATTTGACCATTTCACCTATGTTCTCCTTTCTCAAACATCCACAGCTGTGGGTTCTGTAGGAAGTCGAGAAATCGATCTTATTCATTCTATCCCGCATTCTTCATCCCCTCTGAATCCAATTTTGAAAATTTAGAGAAAGTATAACATGAAAACAATTGAATTCAAATCAAACCCACCAAGCCAAGGAAAGCGATGATCCAACAGTAGAATGCGAAATACTTCATCTTTCTCATTTTGAGAAAATACTTCAGAATTATCAGACTCAGAAATCCGCTCAGGATGGATAAAATGAACGGGAGAAACCTGTGATCAATCTTCGGATTTTTCAGATAGTCGAGGAGGAAAGCACCGAAGATCGTCGGTAT
>QNAU01000038.1 GCA_003641545.1 Thermotoga sp. | reverse complement strand
GTTGTTTACAGCCAGAAAAGACCTGGAAATAACATCCGAAAATGGTGAAAAGGTCAGGTGGGAAAGGCTCGTTTACAATTCGGCTGCTTTTAAAGTGAATGGGATCGTTTATTTGATTTACAGAGCACTTGGTTTTGATGGAATATCGAGGTTTGGTCTGTGGATAAGTGAAGATGGCTTGAAGGAAACTTTGAGGTTGGATCACCCGATATTTGGACCAAGGGAGGATTATGAATCACCGAGAAATCTGAATGAAAGGGTAAAGGAACACTTGAAATTCTTTGGGCATGCGAGGGAAATTGGCGGTGTGGAAGATCCAAGAATAACTGTGATGGGTGATACCATATACATGCTTTACACCGCGTATGGTGATACTCCGAAGCTTTCAATCGCGAAGATGAAACTTTGCGATTTTCTCAGAGCAATCGAGTGTGGTTTCAGCTATGAAGAATGGCAATCTCTATGGATCAGAGGAGGACCGATCTTCGATTTTGAGGATAAAGATGGTGTTCTATTCTTTGCCGATTCGGGCTTTTCATTTGGGGATTCCGATGATTCACAGGATATCGTTGAAGAACTGGCACAGCGTGGTGCCTTTCTCATCCATCGAATTCCTCCGGATATGCAGATACTCAGGATGGCTGATCTCAGAAAAGGAAGCGTTGGAGAAACTTTTGAGATGCCTCGCCCAGGTTCATGGGATAGCTTGAAAATTGGTGCGGGTGCCCCACCGTTGAAGACAAAGTATGGTTTTCTTCATATATTCCATGGTGTTGGTTTGAAAAATGGCACCGCGGTTTATTCGCTTGGTTCCATTTTGACGGCTCTCGATGATCCATCTAAGGTGATCTACGTTTCCCCCGACCCTATTCTTGAACCTGAGGAGGATTATGAGATCAACGGATGGGTTCCAAATGTTGTTTTCACCTGTGGTGCTGTACCAAGGTTCCGAGATTCAGGCGATGTCTTAGATGGGGAGGATGAGATCCTCGTTTACTACGGTGGAGCAGATGAAGTAATGTCAGTTGCAACTGCCAAGGTTCGTGATCTAATTCCAACATCTTAGAATATCAAATTCTTAGAGGGTTTTAATTGTGTTTTCTGCTTCCATTTATACTACTACGATAAAGATACTATATATATACGTATACGTAGTATATATATAGGTGTCAAAAAATTCGAAAAATTGTGAATTTTTTGTGTATTGATGCGGATTAGGAGTATGTCAAAAAACTGTCAAAAAACTGTCAAAAACTTCGAGGATAACGATTGTAATTGTTTATTCATGCGTATTTGGAGGCTGTCAAAAACTTCGATTTCTGTGATAGTGTATTCATGCTGGTTTCCGAAATTCAACCACAAGTTTTTGACACATGCAAAAAATTTCATGTCAAAAACTCGAATTTTTTTGTTGAATATGCGCCTGTAATGCCCATTTATAAATGATTCCAGGAACTGTCAAAAACTCAGAATCTCTGTGATGATTTATTCATCAAAGTTTCAGAAGATTTTGAAATCGTTTTTGACAGCTGGTGTCAAAACAGTGTCAAAAACTTGTTCATAAGTGTATTGAATTGAATATTGAAATAATTACTATTGAGTTATGAAAACACCGAACATAACAGCGAGCCACCAGATTTCGAGGAACAAAAATTTGAGGATGGTCAACGGTATGAAGAACCAGAGCACGGCGAACAGGTATGCAACCAAGGTCACGAGGACATGAAGAAATACGAGACCCTTCTTGATCTTTTTCTTCTCTTCATCTTCCATCTTCATCCATCCCGTGGGAAGTGGAAGCCAGTCGAATATTGCACCGATTATTACGAGATATTTCAGGTCGAGGATGACGGCAATTATGAACAATAAACCTGCTATCGTGACACAGATCATGGTCTTATTCCTGTTTGACATGAAGGATCCCTCCTTCCATCGAAGCATTCAAAGTTTCGATGACCATGTATATTCCTCAGAGTGGAGCAGATAGATTCCTCGAAGGATTCGATTCATCTTTCATCTTCATCGTGAATGATAATATAATCGAATTGGAGGTGTTCATCTTGAGGATGAAAAGAGAAAGGTTGGACTTAGAGGAAATAAAGAAGAGGATATCCGAGATAAACGATGTCATGGACAGAACGATCGAGAGAGGGAAAAAGATCGAGGCTTTCATAGAACGCTGGAAGGATGTCTTGAGGAGAACGGATGACCCCTTCGAGAAGCTGAAGGCGAAGGGATACATAGAATACTACGAGACAGAGCTGAAAATCCTGAAGAGGAGATTGGAACTGCTGAAAAAACTTCTAAGATTCCACGAATTCTTGAGGATATTCAACGAGAGGATGGAAAGTATCAAAGGAAAGCGAATGTTGAAAGTATCTAAGCGTGAGTTGGAGAAATTGCTGGATGGCATCGAGAGAAGATTCATCGAGGACGAGATACACGTGGAAAATCTGGAAGACATGGTGGATAATTTCATCAGGGAGATGGAAGAATGAAATTCTTTGGGAGATTGAGGAATTTGAAGGATACCGAGAAAGAAATGGCGGAGATTGAATACGAGATCAAGAAGTTGGAAAGAAGGTATGAAGATTTGAAGAAAAAGATAAAGGAGATCCTCAAGGAAAAGGAAACCACATATGATCTCGAAAGAGAAGCCATACAATCTAAGCTGGAAAATTTGAAGATGGAGTTGAAGATGATATTCGAAAGTTTGAAGGAGCTCTTCAAGAGGATGAAAGCTCTCATGTTGTTGAATCTTCTCAACGAGGAGAATGAATTTCTGAAGAAATTCGATTATCTGAAGGGAAATTTAAAACTGGACGAGGTTGAAGATGAGATGAAAAAAGAGATCGGTAGATTCAAGTTGGAGAGTGAAGAAGTGGATGAGATATTGGACATGTTGATCGTTCACTTGGGAGGCGGGAAGAATGTTCTCGAGGAGAAGGAAAGAAGAGAGGAAAAAGTTGGAGATGAAGTTGAAAATATCCCAGTTGAAGAGACATCTAAACGTAGCGATGAACAGATACACGAAGTTGAGGAATGAATATTTCAAGAAAGGTTCCCAAGCTCTCGAAAACGGTGATACATACATGGCTAAGAGATTCGCCGAGGGTTATCTCAGGATAGACAACCTCAGGAAGAGGCTTCAGAGACTTTCTTTCATTCTCGATCAACTCGAGCTGAGTAGAACGGAAGTGGGATTGTTCAAGGATTTCGCGACCGCAACTCAGGGAATTGTGAAGGAACTCGAGAGTGTTCTTGGAAGCAAAGAACTCGCCGATTTGAGTACATCCATGATGAGGATAATAAACATGACTGAGGAGATGGAAGAAAGGATAGAACTTAGCATGGAAACGATAGAGAACGCTCTCGAGACACAAGTTGAAGGAGAGGGATTGAATCTCGAGAAGATGGGCATTCTATCCGGAAAAACTGAGGAATCTGAATCGGATATAGATGAAAAACTTGAGGAAGAATTGAACAAAGTTCTGGACAAGATGAGAGAAGCGGGAAAAGAATGAAAAAGGAAGAACTGGTATTCTACGAGGAATACAGAAGCAGTATGGAAAAAGCCTTGAAAGCCATGGATGATGGAAATGTGAAGATGGCTAAGTATCATCTTTACAGATCTGCATCGATCCTGTTGAAACTGGCACAGATGAGCAGAGGGGAAAGGAAGGAAAAAAGATACAGGATGGCGGAGAGGATCGTGAAGATCGCCGATTCGTTGAGGATGGGAGAGAATGCGAAAACAAAGGTGGAATTGAAGTTTGAGGAGAACAGGTGTGAAATGAGAAGCGTTGAAGATCAAGTATCTTTTGAGAGACCTAACATTAGTTTTGATGACATAGCGGGACTCGAAGATGCCAAGAGGGAGATAATGTTGAGGAGTGTTCTACCGTTGAAATATCCCGAGAAAGCGAAAAAGTATCGAAAGACCGTGGGTGGTGGAATACTTTTGTATGGACCCCCGGGAACGGGAAAAACGATGCTCGCCAAGGCAACCGCGGGGGAGGTGAATGCCCCTTTCTTCTCCATCTCCCCTTCGGATGTGCTGAGTAAATGGTTTGGAGAAGCTGAGAAGAGAATAGCGGAGTTGTTCGAAAAAGCCAGATCCTACGATCTGTCCGTGGTTTTCATAGACGAGGTGGAATCCTTAGTTCCATCGCGTGATATTGTGGACAGTTCGCCGATGAACAGAGTAGTTGCACAGATACTTGCCGAACTCGATGGTATGAGGAAGGGAAAAGGTAAAGTTCTCTTCATCGGTGCAACGAACATACCGTGGAAACTCGATCCGGCGGTTTTGAGACCGGGAAGGTTCGATGTCATGATATACGTTGGTTTACCGGATGAGAGGGCGAGAAGAAGGATGTTCGAAATGTTTTTGAAGGATCTACCACTGGATGAAAGTATCAATTTCGATGAGTTGGTCAAAATGTCCAAAGGTTACACCGGTGCGGATATAAAAAGTGTATGTGAGGAGGCGAAATCCATACCGTTCTTCGAAGCGGTGATTGAGGGCAAGGAAAGACCGATAAACATGTCTGATTTTATACGAGCCTTCGAAAAGATAAAACCGTCCGTCGATGAGGATACGATGAAGAGATACGAGGAGTTTTCCAAAACAAAGGTTCGCAATTTCACTTAGAGGTGATCCGATGAAGGTTGGGATATATTTCAACAGACACAAAATCGAAGCTGAGAAACTCGAGAAGATATTGTCGGATGTCGCTTCGAAAGTGGAGGTATCCTTCATAAGGGAGATAAATGAGGATGTCGAGGATGTGGAGGAAAACTTGGATCTACTCATAGCACTTGGTGGGGATGGAACTGTGTTGAAAGCCTTCCACAGAATCATGGATGTGAGAATACCGGTTCTCGGCGTGAATTTCGGAAAACTCGGTTTTCTCACACCACATCATCCGGAGGACATGAGGAAACTCCTCGATACAATGGTGAAACGTAGATACAAGACGATGGAACTCCCCGTTTTTGAAGTGGAATTCAAGGGGAGAAAGTTCAAGGGATTGAACGATTTGGTGGTGTTCAAAAGGAGGACATCTGGGATACTCGAGATATCAGTCAAGATAAATGGAAAGGATCTGGGAATCATACCCGCGGATGGGGTGACGGTGTGCACTCCCATAGGATCCACTGCCTACAATCTATCCAACGGAGGTGCGATACTTCATCCATCCGTTGAGGCATTCGAATTGAGCTTTATAGCTCCGCACATCATGAGTGCGAGACCAATCGTGATCGGATTTGAAAGAAGTAACATAGAAATCTCGCTTCTCGATGAGGATGATGCCGAAATCCTGATCGATGGTTTACACGTTGGAAGTATGAAAAGTGGTGATATACTTTTTATAAAGATAACGAGAGATAAAGCCAAACTTTTGGTTCTCGAGGACAAAGACTACTGTGAACTGTTGGTGGAAAAACTCGGTTGGGGAAGAAGGTGAAAGATTTGGAAATGGTGGCTTACTTGGATAACAATTCAACGACGAGGATGGCGGATGAGGTTTTTCAAGAGGTGAGAAAGTATCAATTGGAGTTCTACGGCAATCCGAATTCTCCACATGGATTCGGTATGAAATCGTGGGAAGCCATTGAAAAAGCCAGAACCAAAGTGGCAAAGATCCTAAACACTAAAAGCGACGAGATATTTTTCACATCATGTGCCACGGAATCTATAAACATAGCCATCAGGGGGGTTGTTTTCAGGAACTTGGAAAAAGGTGGAAAGATAATAATATCGAATGTTGAACATAAAGCGGTTCTGGAAACGGTGAGATCACTGTCGAAATTTGGGTTCACGGTGGTGGGGATACCGGTAGATGAGAGATGCGTGTTCGATCTCAACGCGCTTGAGAAAAACCTCGATGATGATGTCATACTTGTTTCGTTGATGCATGTCAACAACGAGGTTGGAACGGTGGAACCGATAGAGGAGGCGGTGAGGATCATTCGCGAGAGAACGAAAGCGTTGATCCACATAGATGGCGCTCAGTCCATCGGAAAACTGCATGTGGATCTGGGAAAACTGGATGTGGATCTTTTCAGCTTCAGTGCGCACAAATTCCATGGTCCAAAGGGAATGGGGGTCTTGTTCAAGAGAAGAGGTGTCGTGATCGAGACTTTCATGACGGGTGGAGGACAGGAGAAGAATCTCAGATCGGGAACTCAGAATGTTCCCGGAATAGTGGGAACGGCAGTTGCCTTGGAACTCGTGGCTTCCCAGATGGATGAGGATCACGAAAGGATGGAAAATCTCAGGACGAAACTTCTGAATGGTTTGAAGGAACTTTACGATGATCTCCTTTTGATAACACCGATCGAGAATTCTGTCGTTAACACTCTTTCCGTTTCATTCAAAGGATTGAATGCGGGAATATTGATGAATCTCATGTCGGAGATGGGTGTTTTCTTCTCGACGGGATCGGCATGTTCCGGAAGGAAGAAAAGCCACGTTCTGAAGGCGATGGGATTCGATGATGAAACGATACTTGGTTCCGTTAGGTTGAGTCTGTCCAGATATACGGCGGAAGATGAGATAGATAACGCTTTGGACAGATTCAACAGAGCCTTGAATCTGCTAAGGAACTGAGGAGGTGTTTTCAATGGGGAGGGAGTGCGTCTTCTGTAAAATAATCTCCGGGGAGGTAAAATCGGATAAAGTTTACGAGGATGAGGATTTCATCGTGATAAGGGATATAAAACCCGTTGCTCCCGTTCACGATCTTGTGATATACAAAAAACATGTTCCAACCATCTTGAATATGGATGATGAAGATGTGAAAAAATTCTCGAGGCTGTTTGAAGTGGTGAAAAAGGTGGCAGAGCTGGAGGGATTGGATTCCTTCAGATTGGTGAACAACAACGGCAGAGAATCGGGTCAGGAGATAGATCACATCCATTTTCACATAATAGGTGGTAGAAAATTGGGAGGATTGGGATGAGAGGATGGGGATAGATTACGAACTGAAACAAGAATCCACACTGAAGCTGGGACTGAAGTTGAATCAAAATGTGAAACTCGGTTTGGAGATACTCCAAAAACCTATTCTGGATCTTTTCGAATTTGTGAAGCGAGAAGTGGCGGAGAATCCTTTCCTCGAATTCGAAAAAGAATTGAACGTGGAAAGTGTGGATATCGATCCCGAGAGATACGTTCGACCATTTCCAAAAACCCTTAGAAGATTTCTACATGAACAACTCGATTTCATGAACTTGGATGATGAGGATCATTTGGTGATATCTTTCATCATAGACAACTTGGATGAAAAGGGTTTTCTACCTCATGATGTTGAGGAACTCGCGGAAGATCTCGAGATTCCCGCTGAGATTGTTGAGAAGAACCTAAGGGTTCTCAAGGGAAAATTCGAACCACTCGGATGCGGTTCGAGAAATTTGTTGGATTATCTGAGGAATTTTCTGAACTCTCGGGAATTGGAGACCGTTTTGAATTGTGTGAGTTCCAAGAGGAAGATCCCCGAAACCGTCAAATCGAAATTGCGAGGTATTCCCCCATATCCATCGTGGGGATTTGAAAGTGATGAGCCGATCGTACCGATCATTCCCGAAATATTGATAGAAAAGAAAGACGGATCGATGAAGGTCGAGTTGAGGGAAATGCTGAGGTTGAGGATGAATGAGGAACTCGAGAAATTTGTAAAATCTGACAACTGGAAACCGAAGGAATACTCAAGAGCCAAGCTGATCTTGACTTTCCTTGGGAAGAGGAAGGAACTACTTTATAGGATAGGTTGTCTTCTTCTCGAAAGACAACGGGAATTTCTCTTGGGGATGGGTGAACTGAAACCGTTGACTCTGACGGAAACTGCGGAGATACTAAGATTGAATGTATCAACTGTCAGCAGGGCGGTGAGTGGGAAATACATTCATACTCCGGTTGGAACATTCAAATTGAGGGATCTGTTCAGAAGAGTCGTTGGGAAAAATCGGGATCTTTCTACATACGAACTGGAGAAGGAGATAAGGGATATCCTTTCAGCGAACGGTAAGGTGAGCGACAACGTGATAAGAAAGGAATTGGAGAGAAGAGGCATATACATATCGAGAAGAACGGTGACGAAATACAGGTTGAAATTGGGGATAAGAAGGAGAGAAAGAGTTTGAACAATCTGAAAGCTCTTCTCGTTGCGAACGGTGGGGTGAACAACGAAGAATTCCTCAGAATTCTTTCGAGAGATTTCGATATGGTGATAGGCGTCGATGGTGGTGCCAATTTCCTGAAGAGAGCCAACGTGAAACCGGATTACATCGTTGGAGATATGGATTCTGTCGATCCGAGTGTTCTCTCCTTCTTCGAGAAAAACGGTGTTGAAATTTTGAGATATCCAAGAGAGAAGGATAAAACGGACACGGAGCTTGCGGTGGATCTTCTTTTGAACATGAACGTAGATGACATAACCTTCAGCGGTGTCGTGGGTGACAGGATGGATCACACATTCGCGGTCTTTCAAATTCTTTACAAACTGAAGTTGAAAGGTATAAAATCAAGAATCGTGGAGAAGGATTTAGATATCTTTCTTCTCAGAAATGAGATCTTCGTAATGAGTGTGAGAAAGGGAGAAACTTGGTCCATTCTACCGATCTTCGAAGAGGCAAGGAAGGTTGACTTGGAGGGTTTTCTGTATCCTGTAAAGAATTTCAAATTTCCCTTTGGAAAAACTGTGGGTGTGAGCAATGAAACGGTGGAGGATAGCGTGAAAATAGTCGTTGGGGAAGGGTCAATACTCGTCTTCAGATGGAAGGTGAGAGTGTGATAGTTGGAATAATAAGCGATACTCACGGGTCCTTGTGTGGGTGGGAAAAAGCCTTTAAACTGATGAAAAAGGGTGGTTGTGAGAGGATATACCATCTTGGAGATGTTCTCTATCACGGACCCAGGAATCCCATTCCGGATTGTTATGATCCGAAGAACCTTGCGGAGAGAATCTCAAGTTCTGAAATCGAGATGCGATTTGTGAGGGGAAATTGTGATGCGGAGATAGACTACGATGTGCTGGGGATCGAGAAACCTGGAAGATTCGTTGTTGAGGAATTGGATGGGTTAAAATTGTTTTTAACCCACGGTCATGACCCGAAAGTCGATGAAGCGGTGGAGATATCCCGAGAAGAAGGAGTGGATATTCTATTCCATGGCCACACCCACGTGCTCAGAGTCGAGAAAGTGGGAAATTTGCTCATCGTGAATCCGGGAAGTCCATCCCTTCCAAAGGGAGGGGATCCTCCTTCCTTCGCCATACTCGACACCGAAGGAAGGAAGGTTGTGATACTCTCTTTGGAAGGTGATATCAGCGAGGAGGTGAAGATTTGATAACGACCACAGATTATGAGAAGATGAAGCTGAAGGAACTCAGAAGACTGGCGAGG
>QNAU01000037.1 GCA_003641545.1 Thermotoga sp. | reverse complement strand
TTCTTCGAACCGGGTGATACGGGATTCTTCGTCGTCGAATTCAAGGGAATCAGAATTGGACCTGCGATATGTTTCGATTGGTTCTTCTCGGAGAGTTTTAGAACACTGTCCCTTCTTGGAGCGGATCTCATAGCCCACTGTGCGAACCTTGTGATGCCTTACTGCCAATCTGCAAGCATATACAGAGCCATAGAAAACAGAGTTTATATAGCAACCGCAAACAGATGGGGGAAGGAAGAAAGAGATGGAGAGGAAATGGAGTTCACCGGCATGAGTCAGATAGTATCACCGAGTGGAGAAATCTTGATTAGAGCTGATGAAGAAGGTGATGTGGTGATCTCTACGCTGGTGGATGTCGATCGATCTCGAAACAAGATGTTGAACGATTTCAACGATGTTCTCAGGGATAGGCGGGATGAATTCTACTTCAAAGGAAAGCTGTATACAGGGGATGGGGAAGGTTGATAGAAAGGTTTAAAAAGAGCATATCCTCCGCTCAAAGTGTGGCATTTGGAACGATCTCCATGGTCTTCTTCAGCTTGGTCTCGAAATTTCTCGGATTCTTCAGGGAGATGATCGTCGCTCACCTGTTTGGGACATCTTGGAGATTCGATGCCGTCGTTATTGCCACAGATTCCACAACACAGATGATAGGAATCATCGTCGGTGGCTTGAGTTGGATGATGATAACGGTCTATCACGGAATAAGGGAAGAATCACCGGAGAGGGCAAAATCCTATGTGTTTGAACTGATATCCTCCCTTTCACTCATCATGATGGGGATCGGTTTTCTGCTGTTCATGTTCCCGGAGGTGATTGTGAAAATATTCGCTCCAGGATTCAAAGGGAAGATCTTCGAATACGCGGTGAGAAAGGTCAGATATCTTTCAGTCCTTCCCATCATAAGTGGTGCGAAATTCCTACTCGCATCTTTGTTGAAAGCCGAAAGAAGATTCTTTCAGTATTCCTTTGCACAGATTCTGTTCAACTTGGTGGTCATACCGGTTCTTCTTGTGGGATCCAGAAGATTCAGTGAGGCATCATACGTTTTGGCTTGGATACTCGGTGAATTCACACTCTCCGTTTTTTACCTCATACTATCCAGAAGATACCTTAAACCAAGCTTGAAGTTTTTCGATGACGATGTGAGAAGAACATTCCGTTTATCCCTACCGATAATGTTTTCCAGCAGTTTGTATGCTGTTAACAGGATTGTTGATAAGATCTTCGCTTCACAACTACCATCCGGTAGGATATCCGCGCTGAGATATGCGGGAACTTTGGTGGGAGTTTTATCCTCCGTGGTTATCGCAAATTTTTTGTCGGCGAGTTACACAGAATTGTCTGAAAAAGTGAAATCCGGTGATATCGATGGGGCACTAATGAGATTGAAGAGAACCGTTTCAATATCGATAGACTTGGCGATCCCGTTCACCTTTTGGGTTATGCTCATGGCGGAGCCGGTGATAAGGCTGGTTTTCCAGCACGGGCGCTTCACAATTGAATCGACGCAACTCGTCGGATCGGCTGTTATTGCATATTCGTTCATAATAATAATGAATCCCATATCCTCCATCTTGAGACAGTTGATGTACACGCTCGAAAAGGTGAAGATACTCTTTTTGATAGCGGGAAGTTCCGTAATCCTGAATGCGCTGTTCGATTGGATACTCATGAAACCTTTTGGACACGCTGGAATAGCTGCAAGCACATCCATCGTGGCTTTCTTCAACATGATGATGCTACTTCTGTTTGTCAGAAGGATGGGATTTCCTTCCTTCATTCCTTGGAAAAGATTTGGCCTGATTTTTTCAATCGGTATCATGATTTATCTTATTTTCCTATGGTCAGTCAGATTCATGAACTTCACAATCTGGATGATACTCGGAAATTCAGTATTTTTTGCTTTCTTTTCATATGTCAACAAAAATTTGATCCTAAGGATCATCGGTGGAGTGAAAAAATATATCGGGAGAGGTTGACTTTGAGGTTGGAAGATTTCATCGCGAGGTATTCATTCTTGGACGAGAGGAAAGCTCAAAGATTCATCGAATTTCTGAATGGGGACTGGAAATCCTGCACGAAGAAGATGGAGAACTTCTTCTCGACCTTTGGAAAAGAAGGTGTTATGGTCGGTGTTTTGAAAAAGTTGTGCGGATCCATTGAGGATGGATGGTTGATCCCGTGGATAGAAAAATTCAATCTCAACTCCAAGGTCCCCATTCCTGGTGATCTTCACGTTCACTCCAATTGGAGTGATGGAATGGATGACATTGAAACCATCGTGAGAAGAGCCATAGGGATCGGTTTCAAATACATAGCCATAACCGATCACACCCTGTTGAATAAGGGAAGGGTTCAGATGGACGTGGAAAAATTCTTCAAAAGAAATGAGAAGATAGATGAGATACAGAGTAGATACAAAGGGATAAAAATTTTGAAAGGTGTGGAAATCGATGTTAACGAGGATGGTTCCTTGGATTATCCGGATGATGTGCTGAAGGAATGTGATTTCGTTATAGGTGCTGTTCATTTTGACTATGGCAGAGGGGATGAATTCAGACTACACCTCATGGAAATGATCGCCATGAACGAAAATGTCGATGGGATATGTCATCCACTCGATGGATTTAAAAAGGTGGATGATGAAACGATGGACAGGATACTCGATATATCGGAAAGATACTCGAAACCGTTGGAATTGAATCTTTTTCCAAGTAGACTTTCTCAGAATCTTTTGCTCGTGAGGTCTTCGAGGGGAAGGAGGGTCAAATTTTACTTTGGAACGGATTCTCACAGTGTCAAACACCTTGAATTCATATTCTTTTCAAAGATGCTGGATGTAGAATTCTTGGAGATTGAGCCACAGTTGAAAAGGAAATAACCATGAACACGCGCAGATAGACTATACTTTCTGAATTTCCATAAGATCCTTGAAGGGATTCAGCCTCTTTTCGGTCTCAGCATCGAAGAACATCAGCCTTTTCATATCGAAGGATACATGTATGAGTTCATTTTCCTTGTATCTTGGGAACGCCGGTGCTACTATTTTCACTATCTTCCCTTCCATTTCTATTGCTATTATCTGGTGCGATCCTTGAGGTTCAACAACGAGAATCCTCTCGGAGAATACAGCTTTATCTTTATTCTTGAGTATCACCATACTTTCAGGTCTAACACCAAGTATCAGTTTATCTTTGTTGTAGTGCTTCAAAGGTTCGGCGTTTTCATCATCGAGTTCGAGTTTGAAATGTGGATGCAGAAGAACCATTCTTCCGTTCTCAGTTTTTACTTCCACCTCCATAAAATTGGTTGGAGGTGTTCCAATGAATCCTGCTACGAACACGTTGTCACTGTTGTAATAAACCTCCTCAGGTGTTCCTATTTGTTCTATTCTTCCCTCCCTCATTATAACTATCCTATCCGCCATGCTCATGGCTTCAGATTGATCGTGGGTTACAAATATTGTCGTTGCTTCAGTTTTGTGATGTATAGCTTTCAATTCCGTTCTCATCCTGACCCTCAACTTGGCGTCAAGATTTGACAAAGGTTCATCCATCAAGAAAATCTTAGGTTTGACGGCTATAGCTCTCGCGAGTGCAACCCTCTGCCTCTGTCCACCTGAAAGTTGTCTTGGATACCTTCCAAGATATTCGTATATATTCACCAGCTTTGAAACTTCCTTCACTATCCTATCTATCTCATTCTTCGGCATCTTTTTCATCCTGAGTGGGAACGCAATGTTATCATAGACGGTCATGTGGGGCCAAACCGCGTAATTTTGAAACACCATACTCACATCTCTGAATCTTGGCGGAAGGTATGTTATATCCTTCCCGTCAAGGAATATTCTTCCTTCTGTGACTTCCTCGAGTCCCGCTATCATCCTTAAAGTTGTGGTTTTGCCACAACCTGATGGGCCGAGAAAAACTATGAATTCTCTGTCGGTCACCTTGAGGTTTATTCCTCTCGCGCCCCAAACTTTCTTACCATATCTTTTGGAGAGGTTAACAAGTTCGAGTTCAGCCATTCTTATCCCCTCTTTTCATACCGTTACACCACCCCACATTTGAAGTATGTATCTTCTGATTATGAGTGTGAAGATTATCGCTGGGAGCGCCATCGTAACACCTCCGGCTGCAACTAAATTGACCAGACCTTTTGCTCCAACTAAGGTTTGATATACCACCACAGGGAATGTCGGATTAAATTGTGTCAGTATGATGGCTTGCGCTGTTTCGGACCAACTCCCTATGAATGCGTACATTGCACTTGCCGCGAGTCCTGGAAGTGCAAGTGGGAGTGTCACATGAAAGAATGCTCCCCACTTTGAGCATCCGAATATTTGTGCTGCCTCTTCCAATTCCACCGGTATCCCCATGAATATACTTGCAGTTATCCAGGTCGTCATACCTATCTGTCCAACAGAATAAACCAAAGAGAGACCAAGTGGTTTATCATAGAAACCCATCTTTGCCAGTATTATAACCATGGGCATGGCTATCGAAACCCCTGGAAACATCCTGACAAACAGAACACTCAGTTTCAGCAGATTCTTTCCTCTAAAGTAATACCTCGCGAAAGCATAACCAGCCAGTCCACCTATACTCAACGATATAGCTATGGTCAAAAGTGCAACCTGTATGCTCCTAATGAGGGCAGGAATGGAATCGTTTGTAACTTTGAAGAATGTTATATAATTTTCGAATATGTTCTTCGATATGGTGAATTTGACAGAAGTTATTGGTATCAGGTCTTGATTCAACAGGGTGATCTTTTCGGACACCTTCTTTGCTTCTTCCTTCAGTTCACCCAATTCTTCATTCAAGGATTTGAGTTTTTGCAGGATCGCCTGAACAGCATCTTTCATTCCTGCCCTTTCAGCTAATTTCAGTTTCTTGTTGTATTTGTTGACCTCAGAGAGGATTCTTGATATCCTGCCGTTCAGCCTTTCGAGTTTTTCAAGGTATGGGGTCATCTTTGATCTCAATCTTTCTATATCTTCCTTGTTCTTCTCCATAATATCTTTTAGTTCATCTATTTTACGTTTCAACAGCTCCTTTGGTATGGAGCTGTTTGTCTTGAGCTTGGCCTTCTTCACGATCGTATCCAAGTCCTTGGATTCACACAGTGGAACGTATATACCCTTGGAATGACTGTAAACGCTCAGAAGATAACCTTTGTCCGGCGTTGATGCTTCCTGAAGAACGAATTCATTTACAAAAGATGGAAAAAATCTTATGGGCCAATCGTATGCTTCCTGATCGGACATTAAAGATATGGTGAATAAGAAATATATTGGTATGAGTATTATCAGCGCTATTCCAAGAACTACTATGTAGAATAGGGTGCCTGATACGTACTTCCTCCATTTTCTGCTCAAAATGAGATTTCGATTCATTGTTCGGAACCCCTTTCAAATGCACCTGAAACTTTCAAATATATAATTGCAACTATGGAAACGATTATGGAAACGATCACGGAGTAAGCCAGGGCAACACGATAATATCCGAGAACAATCTCGTTGTAGTACACCACCTCTTCAACCAAAACGGGGATTCTCCTGAACCCGTATATCATGACTATGATCAGCCAAACTTGGAGGGCAGCTATTATCCTCAAGATCAATGCGGTTTGTATACTTGGTTTCATCATGGGCATCGTTATCTTTCTTAAAACGGTGAATCGTGAGGCACCAAATATATATCCAGCTTCTATGCTTTCCTTTGGTAGATTTTGCAATCCGGCAAGCAATATGATCATCATAAATGGTATAACTTGCCACGCATCAATCATGATGATCAGCATCAACGATTGCCATTCAGTCCCTGCGAGAAAAGGTATCTTTCCTTCTGCAGTTATCAAGCCAAGTTTGTAAAGGATACTGTTCATCCATCCATTCTGAGCAAATGCACTTGACCACATCGCACCAACGGCAACCGGCGGTAAGGTCATAGGGATCAGTGCAATTGCTAAGAATATGCTGGCTCCTCTGAATTTCTTGTTTATCAATAGAGCCAACACCATGGCAACAATGAATTCCAAGGTGACAGATATGGCAACGAATATCCCTGTATTGATTACAGCCCTTATGAAATATGGATCGCTGAAGATGTACAGATAGTTCCCCAAGGTGAAATTTCCCTTGTCATCTTGAAAACTCAAAACATAAGCTGTAACAACAGGACCCAGCCAAAAAATGGAATAATAAACAATGGTAGGAACTATTAATATGTAAGGAATGGCATGTTTCCAGGTATTTGCCCTTCTAATAAATTATACCCCCACTTTTAAAATGTGTAATATCAAAAGGGGCGCCCGAAGGCACCCCTTGTTTTTCATTTCCTTTGCGCGTCTATCTTCAGTTGCATCATTTCAAGGTATTCTGGATCAAGTTGTCCCTTTTCAAGTATCATGTTCTTAAATATTTCATCATAGACGAGTTTCACCTGTCCCCAATCTTTCCATATTGGTTCTATGTATGCAAGAACGCCATTT
Source organism: Thermotoga sp. (assembly GCA_003641545.1). Taxonomy (GTDB): domain Bacteria; phylum Thermotogota; class Thermotogae; order B21-G9; family B21-G9; genus B21-G9. The sequence continues at coordinate 2,934 of QNAU01000037.1, read as the reverse complement.
TGAAGGACCTTTATCGCCTTGGCTATAACCTCATCTTCCGGTGAAGTACCAAGGTAATTGATGGCTTCATCAACTGTTGGTATAAATCCACCAGTTCCTTTGCTAACCTTGACCATCATCTCTGGGCTGGTTATGTATTCGAGGAATTTCAAGGCAAGATCGAAGTTCTTTGTTCCTTTAACTATGGCAAGACCACTTGTTCCTGCAACCGAACCTCTCCCAGCCGGTCCCTTCGGGGCAGGAGCAACAATGAATTGCGCTGGATTGCTCTTGTAAACCTCTCCAACTCTTGCACAATGTGCAACGGTCATCCAGGTTTCCTCTCTCTTCATCGGCGGTCTCGTGTCATCATAACTCTTAACACCTGGTGCAAATGCATCCTTCATTTTGGCAAGTAGATAAAATCCTGCCATGGCTCCAGGATTGTCAAGGTTAGGCCAATGTCCTCCATAGGAAAGTATGACAGCACCTGCTTGATATATGAAAGATTTCATCGGCACACCGGTAACGGCGAATTTACCCTCACCTTCACCTTCTGCAACCGCGAGTGCCCAATCGGCTAAGCCTTCCCAGGTGAGATCTTGAACATCAACGTTTTCCGGTTTATACTTTAAAGCTTTCTTGTTTATCAAGGTTAGATAAACATCCGCACCTATTGGGAGGAAGTATCTCTTCCCAGCGAACACTGTCATACTGTCGAATCCCTTGGAAAATGTTCTGTCGGTCCATTTAGATACGTAAGGAGTCAGATCCACAACATAACCCTTATCCACCCATTCCGGCATCTTGGCACAGTAAACTATCACTACATCTGTTGTGACATTTCCAGTTTTTTCTTGAAGTTCAACCTGTTTCAAAATGGATTCATCATCCATTGTTTTAAATTCAACGTTGCAGTTGTACTTTTCTTCAAATGGTTTGATAACTTCATTGATTATGAATTCTTTTTCTGTGGGTGGTGTCCAAAGCCTGGAAACTATAACCAACGTAGGTTTTGCGAGAACTAAGGTACTGAACACCAAGATGAGGAGCAAAAATAGAACCTTTCTCATAATTATCCCCCCATTTTAAAGTATTGTTGTAGTTAATTCTACATTAAATTTGAGATCATTTCAATATCTTCCACGCGTCGCAGCGCAGATGGACATGAAGATATTTACTAGTTGTTGGGTAGGAATTTGGATATAATGGATGAAGAAAAGTTGGAAAAGATATCAGAATATATCGAGATAAAAGGAGGTTAGGATAGTCTTGAAGCATCAAAGGAAAATAAACTCCCTCGTGCTAAGAATCCCTACGGGATCCTTAACACAAGGAGGAGGACCAACAACAAAATGAACTAACCTTTGTCATGGGGTTTTAATTTTTTTCTTTGAGAACTCATCAGATTGATTATAATTTCTTCCCGTGAGAAAAATAACATTGGAAAGGGATGAGAAATGTGGAAAAACTGACGGAAGATCAGAGAGCAAAACTGAAGGAGAATGCCTTGATCTATCATAAGAACAATTTTCCATGGAATGGAAAGATCGAGGTGATTCCGAAGGTTCCCCTCAAGGATTTCTACGATCTCAGTCTTGCTTACACTCCGGGGGTGGCCGAACCGTGCAGAGCCATACATTCGGGAGAAAGTGTGGATGATTACACCGTCATCCCAAACACCGTTGCTGTCGTGACCGATGGAACCGCCATACTTGGTCTTGGGGATATAGGGGTACGGGCTGGCATGCCCGTGATGGAAGGAAAATGTGTTCTGTTCAAAGCACTTGCAGGGGTTGATGCTTTTCCCATTCTCGTGGATACCAAAGACACCGACGAGATAGTGAAAACGGTGAGCTTGATTTCCAAGGGATTCGGAGGGATAAACCTCGAGGATATAAGTGCTCCAAGGTGTTTTGAGATCGAGGAAAAACTGAAAGAATCACTCGATATACCGGTTTTTCACGATGATCAACACGGAACAGCGGTTGTAACACTCGCTGGGCTCATGAACGCTCTGAAGATAGTAGGAAAGAAATTTGAAGATATAAGTGTGGTGATAAGTGGAGCGGGAGCAGCTGGTATAGCCATAGCCAAGATGTTGAAACATGTGGGTGTTCAGGACATAGTCCTCGTCGATAGAACCGGTATAATTCACAGGGACAGGAAGGAAAACATGAACAGATACAAGATGGAAGTTGCCGAATACAACGTGAGAAACCTCAGGGGAAGCTTGAGAGATGCAATGAAATCCGCGGATGTCTTCATAGGAGTCAGTGTGGGTGGAATAGTCGATGAGGATATGATCAGAAGTATGTCGAAAGACGCGATAGTTTTTGCCATGGCGAATCCCGTGCCGGAGATAATGCCCGAACAGGCAAAGAATGCAGGAGCAAGGATAGTTGCAACAGGAAGGAGCGATTTCCCGAACCAGATGAACAACGTTCTCGGATTTCCTGGAATATTCAGAGGAGCACTCGATGTGAGAGCAAGTGATATAACGTTGAACATGAACATATCGGCTGCAAAAGCTATAGCTGGGTGTGTTGGTGAGGATGAATTGAATGAGGATTACATCATCCCGACACCTTTACATCCAGATGTATATCCAAAAGAGGCGAGGGCAGTTGCGGAACAAGCCATGAAAGATGGGGTGGCACGAAGAACGGTCGATGGTGAAGAGGTGGAAAAACACACGAGGAAATTGCGCGAATTTTACAGAAAATACATCGAGAGATTGAACGATGAGAGGAAGGATTTCCCCGGCTTCTAATTGATCACGTTGAATCCAAGATCCAACGCACTTTCTAAAATATAAGTATATTCTTTCACACTCAATCTTCTATCTATCTCCGGATACTCAGGTGCTCTGTACATTGGGCGATATTGATTCATGACATTCAGAAGGATGGAATCCTTGAAGGGTTTCAGAAGTTCGAGAACCTTCAACGAAGA